>CAZOQD010000009.1:1195-12131 GCA_964581925.1 Candidatus Woesearchaeota archaeon | reverse complement strand
CCGCCGATCTTGCGATCAAACTTGCATGCCTAATTATAAACCAGATAGCAGTATCCGCCAGCAGGATAAACTGGATTTAGAAAAAATTCTTATGTGTTCCTGAAAGGAACTTTGGAATTTTTGCTACCTCAAGAATCTATGATTCTTGATGTAGACAATGATTTTGAAAATTACCTCAAAATTCAATCGAAATAAATTTCGATTTTTGCACAACCTTCGATTCAATAAATTGAAACGAATTTATCCTCCTAACTTGCTATTAATTATTTATTGTATATTTGTAGAAATATAGTTACTAGTCGATTACTCTATACATCCTACCAAATCGAAGATATGGTAATCATCCCAGTTAATATCATTAACATTTTATGACTTTCTACAACGAAATAGGTATTTAAACCTTTCGTCAAAAGAAAAGATAGTTGTCGACGGAGATAAAGATTTATAATAAATTTAGATCACATAAATATTAATAAACAACATTAGACTAAAATAATAATGACATTGGATGGAAGAATAAGACGTGAAATCTTACAAGATCTAAAAACAGTTACTAAGAACATAGCAAATATTTATGCGAGTCCTGAGAAAAACAAAAAGATAAAAGAACCTAACTACAAATCTCCTTTATTTTTAGCAAGTTCAGTTCCACTAAGAAATGTCGATGGAAGTCTAGCTTACTTTAAAGATCTAAGGGACACATTAGAAAGTGCATTAGAATATGGTTCTATTCCACAAACTCTTGTATGCGAAGGGCTTATGCAGGGCCCAGAATATATTCGAAATTTAATTGTAAGAGATTCTTAAAACTAATCGATAACAACTTTAGTTAATTAATCCCAATACCAACACATTTATAAATCATTATTTGTAGACTTCAACATGCCAGAACAAAAAACAAAAAGCTTAAAAGAAGAATTAGAAGAACGAATGCAAGATTCAGTATCTGTAGATAATGCTAAGAAACCGAAAATCAAAGACATCTCTAAAGACGAAGAAAAACAAATTGAAGAAGCCTCAGAAAAGATTTCAAAAAAAGACATTGCCGAAGAAAAAAAATCTATATCAAGTAAAGAAGAAACCCTCATCCCCTTAGAAGATTACATCAAATGTGCAGTTCATCTAGGAACAAAAGTTATAACTCCAAACATGAAGAAATTCGTCTATAAACGTAGAGCCGACGGACTAGCAGTTATCAACACAATCCTCATCGACCAAAAACTAAGAGAAGCAATCGACCTCCTAACAAAATACGAACCAAAAAACATCTACCTATGTTGCAAACGAGAAGCGGGATGGGAAGCCGCTAGAAAATTCAAAGAAATTACAGGAATCAGAACATTCACAAAAAAATACTCACCAGGAATCACAACAAACTTAGAACTCGAAGACTTCTTCGAATCAGAACTAACAATAATCTGCGATCCATGGATAGACAAAAACGCTCTAAACGACACCGCAAAATTAAAAAAACCCGTCCTATCACTATGCGACACAAACAACTACACAAACAACGTAACCCAACTAATCCCCTGCAACAACAAATCAGCAAAATCAATCGGTTGCATTCTATTCATTCTAGCAAGAGAATATTGCAAAAATAAGAAGATCAAGTTCGACACAAAGCTCGAAGATTTCACTGGTAAGATTGAGTAAAAGTTCGTTCTAATTTAATTAATAGTAAAGGTCTAAAAAATATAATCACTTTCAATAAAAAATAAGGGAGAATTATGTGACCTTCATTAACTAAAGTTAATGAACTAATTAACTAAGTCTAATTCGGAATATCAAAATACATCTATCTAAAAACTAAATGAATCTAATCGCCTAAATTATTATAAACACAATTTAATACAACACATTATAACATACACAACTGGAAACATCGCCAATATTGCAGAAACATATCGTCAAATTTGTAAACATTATGATAAACTTCAAAAATCGGAAAAACCAATAAAGGGAAATCGAAAACTAGAAAAGCTAGTAATCAAATTTATAAGTTTGACATCAGAAAATCTTAGAAATAGTCCATCCTTTGAACAAAATGTTAATAATATTTATAGCGAACTCTTCAGATAACTAAGCCTCTTCACTAACCTTCTCTTCTTGCAAATTATCTTCATCCCCAGGATTCGCCATCTCCATAATCTCTCCTTGCTGTTGAATCTCCTTCTCTTCTCTCTCTTCAATCTCCTCTTTCTTCTCCTCTAACTTCTCAATCTCCTTCTTCTCTTTCTCAGCTTTCTTCTCCAACTTCTCCTTAACCTCTTCCTCAGTCAACTTCTTAATCTGCTTCTCAGATTTCTTAGGCAACGGCCTCTTAACAGTAATCGGCAAAACATCACTCTCAAACTCCTTCTCAGCAATTCGAAGTGTATCAAAATTCAACTCCTCCTCTTCATCCTTACTCATCTTCAACAACACCGGCGCATCCATAGCCAACTGCAAACTCCTAGCGCCAAGAATACGAGCAATCTCATACCGAGTAAACTTCTCCTCAAGTTGTTCAAGTGTCATAGTAACATAGATAATTTTTGGTTTATAAACTGTTTGGTTTAAGAAAAAACATGCTTACTTTCTAAATAACTCATTAAATTTAAAACAGCACCATAAGTAGCAGATCTAGCTAACTCATTTAAATTATCAGATCCCTCAATCATATCTAAATATTTTGTATTATTACTAGCAACTTCTCTCCCCTTAACATAACCTTTAATTTTACCGAACAAAGATTTTCCCTTCACAGTAAGACCACCTTCACCCAAATAAGGCTTCAGTCTAACTGGACTAACTCCAATAGATGAAAATATCTCCAGAAAATCTAACGGCTCAATATTAGGATCCAACTCCCCAAAAGGCTTATCCAAATCAATACTAACATCATCCTCTAATCCCAATGAACCCCTAATCGCACCCTCAATTCTATCATAACAAGTCTCTGGAACCACCATCCTACATCAACCCCTCAACCTTCCCCTTAACTTCATCAAACAACTTATCATAAACCTCTTCACACCCATCAATCATTATAGCCATCTCCTCAACACTAATCCCATTCAACTCCCCTTTCTGCATCGAATTAATTATCTTATCTTTCTTAGGCTTCGAAACAGCAATAGTAACTCTAGCCTCCGAAGCATCCTGCTCTTCCCGAGTCGGATCAAACACAATCTTCTCTCCAATCTTATAAAACGTCATAGCCAACGGAACATTATCCGTCAAAGGCAATTTCTCATCACTCAACTCTCCATACTTAACCACATCATTCTCCTTATCATACTCCGGAATCCTAGCCATCTGCAAAGCCGCAACAACTCCCATCGAACTCGCATCCAACACATTCCCATCATCATTAATACAATAAACATCGATCATCAAACTCCAAACCTTCTCACCTTTCTCAATACACAATTTCTTAAAATCAATAAACCCACTCTCCCGAACCCCTCGATCCACAACCCGAGATACTTCAATAGCATCTATCTTCGGTGGCCCAACCTCGTACCTCTCCCCACAAATCGGATTAAACTCCATCCCCACCATCATCGTCCCCTCATCATCATGATCCGCATAAGGCGTCTGAGTATCCATCTTCACCCCAACAATAATCTCCGTCTTCCCAATCCTAACTCTCGCACTACCTTCAGCCTTATTCGAAACATCAGTCTCAATCACAACATCCCTATAATCAAACGGCTTCCTACCATCAAACCTCTTCCCATTCTTAAGCATCTGCTTTATTTTCCTTTTATTATTATTTGATATTTTCATTTTAACTTAACCTAATGTACATTAATCTCTTCCTCACTCCTTAACATTATCATTTCTAATTCTGCAAAAAAATCAGGAGAGGGAACATCTCTCTGAACTGAAAACCTACTACGAACAGCCCTACTAGTTCCAACAGATTCAAAATCCGGACGAGATCTATATGAATAATCCTTTAGCCCAATTTCAATAGCCTTATCTGCAATTTCTGAAGCATTAAAATAATTCCCGATCAACTGACTTAAACTCTCGTGACCTTTTCCTTCCAAAGCAACATTATACTTCCATTCACCTTTTACACTAGAACTAACTTTTCTAAAGCTACTAACTAAATATTTTGCTTCAAGACTCATCCTACTTCTTACCCCCCTCATTCTCATCAATCCTCTCACCCTTCAACGCCCTCATCTGATACTCCGAAATCAAATCACAAGCCTTAACACTCGCATCAACAGCCTCCTTAAACCGCGAAGTAGGAATATTCCCATCCAACTGCAAATGCACAATATCATGTTTCCTCGAAGTCATCGTAAACGGAATATCCGTCGGCCCCTCACCATCTTCATAATCCTCTTCCTCTTTAGTAATATCAACAACAATCTTATCATCTATCTTCCCAATCGAAACGCTACTAACCATCTCCCTCATCGGAATCCCCGCATGCGCCAAAGCCATCGCCGCCGCATTTATCCCCGCACACCGTGTCCCCGCATCCGCCTGCAAAATCATAATCTGAACATCAATAACACTATTAGGATATTTACTCAAATCCACAACAGCCGACAAAGCATTCGAAGTAACCATACTAATCTCCTTCGACCTCCTACTTGGACCAGGACGCGCCCTCTCCGAAACAGAAAACGGCAACATATTATACTCACATCTAATTATCCCCCGATCAGGCTCCCTCATACTAGCTGGATGTAATATCTTAGGCCCATAAACCGCCGCAATCGCAACAGTCTTCCCCGACGCAAACAACGCACTACCCACCGCATTTGGAACCACACCTACTTCCGCTTTAATCGGACGCATCTCGTCCATCTTCCTTCCATCAGATCGTTTTGTATATGCCATTTTATCTAGTAGCCTCCACAGCTTGATCAATATTCGCAACACCCGTCAATTTCTGTAATCTCGATAACTCAGATCTTCCAACTGGAGAATTATTCTCAAAATAACTCTCAGGAACAGTAATATGTGGAAGATCGCACTTATTAACACCCAAATAAAAATTAACACCCTCAAAATTATAAATCATTAATATACTACCTGATTCATCTTCAAATGGCCCCGTCGGAGCAATTCCATTTTCCAAAAAATCCCATCCAGTTCTATCTAATATATTATCATAAAATTCTCCAGGACTCATTCCAGGAACTTCATAACCTCTACCGTCTCCCATTTTATTTCTTCAAAAACTCCTCCATTTTATCAGTCAATCCTTCACTACTCGCTTCCTTATCAATCAACCCAATAGCTCTTTCAGCCTTCATCTCCCCCTCGTCATCCCCCTTCAACCAAATAACCCCATTCTGTCCAACCGTAATCTCCGTCTTCGTCGAATCCTTAATCAGATTAATCATACTCCCTTCCTTTCCAATAACCCTCGGAACCTTATGCGGATTAATTTTAATAACCCGACCACCTTCCAACTTACCCAAACCACGAGACTTCAAAGTCAAATCCACACCACCTCGCTTAACACTCCAAATCTTAGCACTAATAACATCCCCAATCCCCGCAAACTCCTCAATATTATTCTTATTAATAAATCTCGGACATTCATTCAACGGCAAAAAAGCCGAAAACGGTCCATCAATATTAACACTCCACCCACTAAAATTAATCTCTTCTATCCTACCGATAACATTATTCCCCCGCCTCGGCTCAAACACCCCAGAAACAGGCAAAATCCTCACAACCCTCCCATTCGTCTCGGCCAACCCATACCTCTGTGCAACAACCTCATCCCCATCCTTAACCGTAAAATCCCCAGGCAAATAATCATCCCCCGAAACTATAGTCTCCCCAGGAATAACCAACTTCCTCTCCTTCCTCTCACCATCCCCTTTACCACTCTCATCTCCAGAATCACCACCCTCGCTAACATCAACTTCTTTAGAAACCTCACCCTCAATAATCTCTTGTTTTTCTTCACTATCTGTAATCTGTTCTTCTTCCATTTTCATTCGCTAATCTATATAATTCATCAACCCTCTACCATAACCTGGCAATCTAACCGGCTCTATTGAAAAAGGATCATAGTGATCCAAACTTTTTGTAAGTGGAGACCCACTAGCCATATATTGACTCGGGCTCTCATCAGGGCTACTACCAGGAGAACTTTGTTTAGTATCCCCCGGCTCCAACTTCCCAGCCCTCTGATTCTCCCTCTTAATAGCCTCATAAACCTCTTGCCTATAAACCGGAATATCCTGCGGAGCAGCAATTCCCAATCTAACCTTATCCCCACGAATACCAACAATAGTCACAACCACGTCATCCCCAATCATAATACTCTCATCCCTATGTCTCGATAATACTAACATTTATTCCTTCACTTCCTCAGTTATAGCCGACCCGTGAGTCACACCATTTAACTTATCATAAAACTCCATTTGTATCCCAACAGGTATATTTAAAGTTATCTCTAAATCACCGTTACTCAACCACTCTTCCTTCTCTTTATACTCATTAACCAACCCATAAACCCTCCCCGTATGCATCGCCGGAATCTTAACCAACAACTTCTTCGTCTCAATCTTTATAGGAATAATACTCTTCAACCCATTAACTATCCCAGCAATCTGAGCCTCAACATTCTTATTCTCAATCTTCACACCAGCTTCCTTAATCGCACTCTCCAAAATATCCGGAGTAAACGGCCGACCAGTGCTAGCATCAACAGCATTCCTAACCAAAAAATCCACAACCTGTTTCCTCTTCCCCTCCATCGCCTCATCCCTAAACTCCTGAGTAACCTCAACCACCCCTCTCTTAACTATCTGCCCCACAATCTCCTCAAAATTATCCGTCCCAAAAACATTATTCAACTCCAACGACCCAGCTCGCAACCCTTTCTTCTGATCAGTATAAACCGCAGTATCCCTAATCACCTCCCCAATCCCAACACTCTCTCCCTTCCGCAACTTAATAGCACTATCTAAATCCACCATCGTCTCAAAAACCATCTTCCCACTTCTCAATCTCGCTAATGTGTCTGCCATTTTTTATTTTGTTAAAGTTTTCTATCTACCCTGACTCCTCAACTCATTTAATTCTTGTAGAACATCCCATGGAGCCGATTCTTCATCAGTTAAAACAGGATTTATACTATCTCTAATCCCTACACTTTTAACATAATCCAAAGAACCAACAGTTCTAGAAAAATCATAAGCATCCCCAAATATTTGATAAACAACACTTCCCACAACCCCTATTTCCTCATCATCAAAAGAACTATCTTGAGGAACAATTCTTCTAGCAATTCTATCTAAACTATCTATCCTTCCAGGACCACCCTCAGACCTCACATCAACATACAACCCATTAGAATCATCCATACTTCTCAATCTCACCCTTACTCAACTTCTTCATCTTAGCATCATCATTCTTAATAACGCTAACATTGAAATTCCCAACATCAAACTTATCCCCTAAGACCTCCTTAAAAATCTTCAAGCATAACTTAATCCCCTCATCAACATTCATATCTTTCTTATAATCCTTACGAAGCAACTCCTTAATCTTATCATCATCCTTCCCAATCGCAACCGCATTATATTCAAAATAATTCCCAGTAATATCGCTAGTATATAATTTAGAAGAACCATTACTCACACCCCCAACTATAAGAGCAATTCCAAAAGGCCTCACTCCCGGATTTTGAGTATATTGTTGCTGAACATCACTAACCTCTCTAATCGTAGACTCAACATCCACCGGACTATCATACGTAACCCTATGTTGCTGCGCAAAAACCCTAAGATGATTAACCAAAATCCTCGCATCACTAATTATCCCCGCTGCACTTGTAATCAAATGCTCATCAACCTCATAAATCTTATCCGCCGACTCGCTAACAATCAAACTATCTTTCTTACCCTTATCCGCAACTATCACAACCCCATCAGCACAATTCATCCCAATACTAGCCGTCCCCAACCTAACAGTCTTCTCAGCATACTCAACCTGCAACAAATGCCCATCCGGAGAAAACATCGTCGCCGACCGATCATAACCCATTACTTGATGCTGCATATCTGGAATTTCCATCTTATTACTCCCATTTTATTTTTTATCCTTCCCATTATCTATTTAATCTTCTCTCATCCATCTCCAAAAACAATAATCAAGAATTAATTCTTGGACCAGGACCTAATCTCTTTCCAAACATTATAATAATAAAAGGTATTTAAGGTTTTCCCATTGTAATGTAACCACTACAAAATGAATACAAATAACAACATTTAGATATATGTGATGCATATATCTAAGATGGTAAAAGCAAATAATTTTGGAGTATTATGTAGTCATAAAATTACAGTAAATAACAAAAGCATAGATCAAACTCTAGGCGAAGAAGAAAATTTTTGTAAATACCAATGTAATGAAATTAAAGGATGTGAAGGATACACTCCACTCCAAGAGATAATAGACTTCAATAAATTATCTTATATAGGGCACCTTAATCCTAAAAATTAATCACCCCAACCCCATTCACACTCTACTTTTGTTTGAAACTCAAAGACAAAAGTTGAGCCAGTAAATTTTCACAATGAAAGTTTACTGATGCTCCCACTCACCTTATCAATCCTAATATCCTTTTCCGAAGTCACAAAACTAGCCCGAACCTTATCCAAAGCCCCTCGATTAATAGCTAAAATCACTCTACCCTTCTCACTTTTTATAAAATTAGGCGAAGCCTCCGCATACCCCAAAACCCCCACAAACTCCAAAATAACATTCTCAATATTCTTCCGCGAAACATCATTCCCCCGAATCAACAAATATCTTTTCCTCTCTCTATGCGACGGTTTTAACGATTTCATATTCTACTACCTTGCTAACAAATAAATGAATAAAAAGATCAGCAAAACTAATAAGATTATCGACCAATATTCTTTAAAAAATTTAATTATCATAAAAACCACCTTTTCATTACATAAAGAAACAACAAATTAACATTTATATATATTACTGAAACAAAAATAATCTCAATTAAACCCAGCTCCTTGATCTGATTGGTGTAGTAAACAACAGTAAACAACAGCAACCAACCCAACCAAAAAACTAGTAAAAGCAATCATACTAGTAGCCAACACCATCATTCTTTCATGCATAAAATAATGATAGATTACCCTCTTAAATTAATTGTTATAAAATATTTATCTCTCCAGAAAACATTTCTATCAATTTCTAGGCCTCAAATACTTATTAAACTTCTCCCTATGACCCAAGATATGCATCTTCCTAATCTCCTTTCCAATATACCCTCTTTCCAAAAACAACAAAAAAATAACCACTCCAATTATCGCAATAACAACAACATTCCCCCCAACCCTAAACCCCTTACCCTTAATCCTATCAAAAAACCTATACAAATTACCATCTTCAATATTGGCCTCATCAACAGCAAACCCAGTAATCCCTCCAACAATAATCCTTTCATCAATCTTCTGAATCCTAACCTCGACCACTTCATCATCTATAGAAACCAACTCAACAACCAAATCATAATACTCATCATTAGTCAAACTCAACTTAGCACTATCTCCAACCTCCAAAACCACCGACTCCTCATCAACAATCAAATCCACATATCCAACTCCAATTTCATTAACCCTCAAATCATATTCAAACTCTTCCCCATCTAATAACTTAAACTGAATCTCATCACCTTGTTTCAACTCATGATTATATCCCTCAGAAATCTGCTCACTTGATATAATATAATTCTTCTTAAGATCAGCTACGGATTCTACGGGCCTATCGCCTCCACCACCGCTAGAACCACTTGAACCTTCACTACTACTAGAACCCCCACTAGATCCAGAACCACCCGAACTTCCACTAGACCCCGAATCCCCAGACCCCAAATCCCCAGACCCCGAATCCCCTGAATCCCCAGAATCCGAACCACCCGAACCCCCATCACCAGAATCCTCCACAACAACCACCTAAAAATTCCTACTCTCAGAAACCCCTAAATTCCCAGCAAAATCAATACAACTAATCATCCATTCATAACTACCTTCATCATAACTCTCAACAATAACTCCCTCTCCAACCAAATCAACACCCTCGACAACACTACCATCAACCATCAAACTACAAGTACCATACTCATCAACATTAAAATTAAAATTAACCTCGCTAGTCCCAGAATAACTCTCCCCATCAGCAGGCCCAAACAAATTCACAACAGGATTACTAACATCAAAAGTAAAATCAAACTTCTCCGTTCCCAAACTAACATTCTCCCCACTAGCCAAACAATCCCATTTATAATTCCCCTCATCATTAAAACTAAATCCATAACTATAATTCACACCCAATCCAATACCAACACTCTCGTTATGAACCATCCCAAAATCATTAAACAATCTAAACTCCATCAAATCATAACCACTACCATTAACAATTGAACAACCAAAATCAACCAATGAAACATTACCATAACTTCCATTCAAAGGCCTATCCAAAATAACCCTATTAACAACATTCTCAACAACAGAAAAAGAATAATTCCCAGAAGCATAACCTTCATTCCCATTAATATCACTAGCCAAACAATTCCAAAAATAATCCCCATAATCCAAACTAACATCAAAACTCTCCTCAACAAAAACTCCCGAAACATTCCTCTCCTCGCTATAGCCCAATCCACTACTATTCCAAACCATCAACTCAATATTAGAAAGTTGCCAATCACTAGCATTACAAACAAAACTCAGATTACCATCTCCAAACACAGAACCATCATCACCCATTAACTCAACCTCCGGATTAATATCATCCAAACTCAACAAAGCCCCATAAACATCAATCTGCTTAATATTCACCCCATTAAAATCCACATCCAAACCCGTACTAACCAACACATTCTCTATCTCACTCTGGTTTTTATCAAACAAACTCTTAATCAAACCAACACTCCCCG
>CAZOQD010000009.1:0-1185 GCA_964581925.1 Candidatus Woesearchaeota archaeon | reverse complement strand
AAGTCCCATATATAGAAGCATAAGTATCATAAAAATACGTACTCAAAATCCCGGAACCCGGAGCACTAACACTCACCCAATCGCCATAAGTCGAATAGCTGGCCTTATTATTATCCCCATCAGTAGCCGCAACACACAAAACATCATCATAACCGCAAGGATACTGTTTAGCCTCACTTCCCGAATTCCCAGCAGCAGCCAACAAAATAGAACCATTTTTATAAGCATCACTAACAGCATTCCGAACACTAACCGAATCCCCACCTCCAAAACTCATAGAAATTACATCAGCATCATTCTCACTAGCATAATAAATCGCGCTCACTACATCATCCACTTCCAAACTCCCAACACCACTTCCACTAGACAATTTAATCCTAAAACCAGCACGAACCGGCATCAAACTACAATTCCAACAAACCCCTGCAACCCCAACCCCATTATTACTAACCCCATTAGCTATCCCTGCAACATGCGTCCCATGACCATCAAAATCCATAGGATCATTATCACTAAAATTATAATCCTCACCACTAATCAACTGATAACCCAATCCAGTATATGTCGCAACATCAATATCTACAAAATCATATCCCCTACAATCCCCAAACCACCCATTACCATCCAAATCAACCCCCTCATCGCAACCTTCATCACTATTATTCCAAATATTAAAAGAAAGATCAGGATGATTCCAATCAACCCCTGTATCAATCACCGCAATCTTAACCTCCCTCCTACCCTTACTAAGATTCCAAGCCCTCTCTAACCCAACACTCTCCATCCAACCTTGCGAACCATAACTACTATCATTAGGAACCACAAAACTTCTAAAAATATAATTCAACTCCACATACTCAACTTCCTCCAACTCATTATAATCCTCAACCAACCCATCAACATCTACCCCTTCGTCAAACACCAAAGTATACAACTCCTTCCCATCAACTATCTTCTCAATCCTATCAGGCCCCTCAACATAATCATAAACTTTAACCTCCTTACCACCATTTTTATCAACAATCACCTCATTCCCCATCCCAACCACACCATCCTTATACTTCACAATAATCTCCCCCGGAACAAAATCCTCCCTATCCTCTTGAACAACAAACCCAGTAACCCCTTTATCAACCCCAATCAAACCAACAACCGCAACAAAAAACAAACTCAATACAATCATCG
>CAZOQD010000008.1:0-12176 GCA_964581925.1 Candidatus Woesearchaeota archaeon | reverse complement strand
ATGCAAGCTTTTTTATTTTTGCGAATTAGGATTTGGGTGTTTCCGGACAACGCCTAAACCGGAGGCCCTTCAGCCAACTCTCCACTTCCAAACTGATCCCCACAAATTAACCTCAATCCCTCATCAACAATATCTACACAATAATCTCCATTACCTTCTAATAATGACCTATCAAATAAACACTGATCTTTCTCATTTTGTTCAGAAATATCATCACAATCTAGTTCCTCCTCGGTGATAATATCTTGAGAATCGCCTCCACTCTCCACCTCACTTTTTATCTCATTTTCAATATCTCCAACATCTTCTAAAACCTTCTCATCATCCTCAACTAATCCATCATCATTCCCAGAACCAACAATCTTTACAACAAAAAACAAAATTACAAAAACCCAAATCAATACAACCACTCCTATAACAACCATCAAAACCCATTTAAACTTACTAGAATTGCCAGTCCCAACATTAGAATTATTCAATCCATCACCAATAACAATTTCTCCCATCATTCAACACCTTTTAACAAACCAATAAACTTAATTATTTAAATCTATTTAAAGATCAAAATAAAATCCCAATGGTGATCAGAATAAACAGTAAAGAAGTTCACAACTCTTTCAAAAAGAAACACCCAAATTCATATCAGCGAAAGCCCCTTCAGACATCTTTTCAGAAACATCCAACACCTCCATCCCTATTGTCTTCCCGTTCTCATCAAAATCAATTACAACCCCTTCCTCAATTTCCTTACTCTCCATCTCCAAACTTCAAATACATAGCATCAGCTTCTTTATCATATCTTATCTTCATTTTAAATACCTCTTAGGATTAGCGTAGTAAGCAGTAATAACTATATAAGCTTTATTCCTTCAACTGGGTTAATACCCCAGGAGCTTGCTCCGAGGTGGGGGCGCATAAGTTGGAGGTTAAAAATACCCCGCAGCTTGCTGCGAAGTGAGCAAAGCGAACGATGGGATTTTTATTATCTTCCTTATAAACAACTCTCAATAATCTATTCCCAAAAATCCTTTGAGCAATTTTCCTACTTTTTTTATCATCAAAAACCTCTTCCGGATTTAATACGGTCTCTTCAACAATCTCTTTTCTAATCTTTCTTTCTATCAAGTTTTCTCTAGCATGATCAGTATAATAAAATCTCATATAATCAAAAACAATCTTGATTATTTATTCTTTTTCTAAAATACAACATTCCCCACAAAAAATAAAAAACCTTTAAATACCTCCCTAACCTACTAACAAGATGAAACAAAAAAGAGTGTACCTATTCCTAATAGCATTAATCTTATTATCTTCATTTATCCTAGCCCAATCTGAAGAACAAGCAGCAACAGAAATCGACAAAGCCTATGCTTGCTTCGAAGAAAACCTAGGAGATAATTGCGGAGGAACAAGAAGCACAAAACAAAACTCCTTCAACCTTTTAGCCGCTTCTTACGACTCATCACTACAATCCGATTGCAGTTCTTCATTAAAAGAAAAACTAAAAGACAACGTCTGCTGGGGAGAAACTGACACAGGAACTTGCAACATCAAATCAACCGCCCTAGCCACTCTAGCCCTAACTCACATTCAAGATGACGTCGAAGATCACGAAAACTGGTTATTATCTAAACGTATTAGAGACACAGGCCTAACATGGTTCCTAGAAATCGACGCAAACAATCAAACCGAATGCGACATCAATGGAATAAAAGTAACAATAGAAGACAACAAAAAAATCTCTGGCCAACCTCCACAAGGCTTAGTAAAATCCTACAGCAATTACTGGTTCGAAATAAAAGACCTCGAAAAAAACTACACTATAAGTTGCGACAGAGATTTCATAACCGCTCTAATTTACCAAAAACCAGGATCTTCAGTCTATCACGTCTCAAGCGAAACTCAAACAGCTTCAGAATACGACAAAATCACAGAAAAAGTAAACTCGTTCTGTTTCTCAACTTCAAACATTTGCGATTACGAAGGAAGCTTATGGGCCTCACTAGTTCTAGCAAAACTCGGCAAAGACGTATCTTCTTACCTACCTTACATCGTCTCTATGGCAGATAAAACAGAAAACAAAAAATACCTCCCGTCAGCTTTCATCTACATATTAACTCATTCCGACGATTACTATGACGAACTAGTAAGCGCCCAAAAAAGCAACAACTACTGGGATGAAAGCAGAAATAAATTCTACGACACCGCCCTAGCCCTATTAGCCCTATCCGACGTAGCTTCCGACGATTCAGAACGTGCAAAAAGATATTTAATCTCAACACAGAAATCAGACGGTTGCTGGCCTTCTGACACTGCATTCATCTTACATGGTGCCTGGCCTAAATCCCCAACTTCTTTCTCAGGAGGCGGAGATTCAATCTCATATTGTGGAGACTTCGGATATTACTGCGCATCTATTGGAGAATGCCAATTAGAAAATACTTTAGATAATTTTTATTGTTCAAGTTCAGCACAAGTATGTTGTGAAGTCCAGCCTATAGAACTTACTTGCTCGAAAAAAGAAGGAGTGGTTTGCGAGTCAGATCAAGTTTGCCAAGGCAGCGATGTATTGGCCTCAGATACTAATAACTGTTGTATAGGAGATTGTGTTTTTGAAGATTTAGAACCAGAATGCGAATTACAAGACTATACATGCAGGGCTTCATGTAATCAAGATACTGAAGAAGAAAAAACAAGCTACTCAAGCTCTTGCAGCTACGGAGATGTTTGCTGTTCACGTCTCCCAGCAAAGGAATCAGGATTCAGCATATGGCTAATAATCTTACTAATCATCTTAATAATCTTAATCATACTAGCAATAATCTTCAGAAACCAATTGAAAACATGGTGGGTAAAAAGAAAAGGAAGAAAATCTGGAAAAAAACCCGACCTCCCACCAACCCCTGGACCTAACCTAAGACCAGGAAACTTCACCCAACCAAGAACCGCTCCAACTAACCGTAGAAGTCCCGTAAGGAGACCTCCAACAAGAGGAAGAAAAGCCGACTCTGATTTCGATAACACAATGAAGAAACTCAGAGAGATGAGCAAGTAAACTGCAACCAAAAAAATATCTTTTATTTATTTTAAGTTTATCAATCCTAATTTCAACAATAGGCTTAATTTCAGCAGAAAATAGATGTTCTGAATTAGGCATACAAAAACAGTTTATCGATGAACTAACAAAACTAAATCGTCCAGTTAATCTACTAGAAGGGGGCATAGTTAAGTTAAATGAATATGTAGTTGTACAAACAAATAGTGGACCCAATATCCTAAAACTAATCCATCTTGATGCGGCTAACAGATTTGAGTACGATGACGTGAGATTCCTAAGAATAGACCGGGTAAAGGATGGTGAAGAAACAACTGGATCAGTCTATGAAGTAGAGCCAATAATGGAGGGTAATGGAACTCTATATGTAGGGGGCATAACTAATTATATAGAATATGTTGATTTAGATCTTCCGAACTCATTTAATAGCACAAAAAGTTATGTGAGAATAACAAGAGATCCAGAGCATGTTTTAGACAATTTTGGAGGATGTGATAATCAATGTTACGAATCAGATTTTGGAGAAAAAGAACAAGTTGTTGGTTATTTAAACGACTATGAAAAAGAAATCGAATATATTGATTATTGTCTTTCAAGCGATCTTCTAAATGAATATTATTGCAGCAATGGCAATGCAAAATCAAAAACAATAGCATGTACTGGAGGCGAGAAATGTAGGGATGGCCGGTGCATAGATTGTGTAGAAGATTGGCAATGCACAAATATCTCTGGTTGGTCTGATTGCCAGGAAACTCAATATCATGAAAGAAATGTAAGCGGATGTTATGACAAGAATCAGTGCGGAACAACAAATGATCTGCCTCAAAGATTCTTTAGATGCTCTGAAAAAGAGTTAAAAATATTAGATCGAGCTAAAATATATCAAAAAGACAAAGCAGAAAAAAAGGACCTCTTAGAATTTACAAAAGGCTGTGAAGTTGGAGAAGTTAATGTGAAAGTAAGATCTACTGGAGTAATTAACCGAATCATATTAAATGTAATAAGAATCACTAATAACGATCTTATTAAAAAAATAGAATTGAGAGTTGTAGGGGTTACAACTGATAGCATAGTAAGTGAGGAAAATCCAGTCTTAGAAATAGATAGGGGGGACAGACATCATAGGATAGAATTATTAAAAGTTTATGACGATAGCGCTGATTTCCATGTTGAATCAAGACCCCTAGAAACAGTGTCATGCGATCATATGTATCAAGATGATAATGAAGAAGTTAGCAAAGAAATTAAAGAAGAATCTGAAGTAGAAGTTCCTGGATTTATTAAACTCGGAGAAACCAAAGTAGAAACATCTCTAGAATCTATCGAAGAAAACGGAAAAAGATTCATAAAAACTCCCAATGGAAGAAAAGAAATAAAAATCCTTCCTAAACAAGCCATCCTAAACGCCAACTTAGAAAAGGCAACCAAAATAAGCATCATAGAAGAAAACGGCCGAGCAGTTTACAAAATTCAAGGATTAAAAAAAGTCAAACTCTTCTATCTATTCCAAATAGATGCAAACATAGAACAAACTTTAGATATAGAAACCGGAGAAATCTTATCAACTAAGAAACCTTGGTGGAGATTTTGGGCAAAGGGAATATGATAGAGCAAGTAAACATTTATTAATCCACTTCATCTTCTCATAAAATGAAAAAAGAGTTTGTCATCATATCCTTATTTATAATTTCAACCCTACTAACCTTAAGTCCAATCCTAGCAATTGAAATTTCCCTATCAAAATCATCTTACCAACCAGAAGAATTATTACAAGCCGAGATAACCGGAAACTTCTTATCATTAACTGCAGACGACATCAAAATTTTCAAAGGAAACAAACTCCATTCAGAACCTGTCCTAAAAGATCTAACAAAACAAAACAACATTTACTATTTCTACGCAATCCTCCCTAACCAACAAGGAAACTATACCTTCGAGATAGACTCAGATTATCTAGAAAGAGGAGAGATCAAAAACGATTCAATTGCAACGGACTTCACTATCGAGTACAAGAACACATCCGACCTCTCAATAATTCCCGGTTTCATAATCCCAAACGAAGACTTCACTCTAAAAGTAAAAAGCCTATATAACAACGTAGATCTAACAGCCAAATTCGAAGCAACCGGAGAAACAAAAGAATTAAGATTAATCGACAGTATAGAAGAACTAATTAAATTCTCCCTACCAATTCTATCCCCACAACAATCATCAATAACAATAAACAACTACAACATCCCCGTATTCTTAATAAAAAAACAAGATCCAATCGTAGAAATCACAAACATAGAATTCATCCCCTACTCATTAACAGGAACAATAACCGAAAACCAAGAATATTACTTCACAGTCATTATAAAAAACAACGGACAAAACAATCTAACAAACATATCATTCACCAGCGACCTAAACACAAAATTCATCCCAGAAACAATACCTTTCATCGAAGCCAACCAACTAGAAGTAATCAACATAACAATAACCGTAGAGAAACTTGAAACAACCACTCTAGAAGGAGAAATCACCGCAACATCTGGAGACAATACCTTCAACCTCCCAGCAACCTTCAACATAACAAAAAACCAAGAAGAAGTAAAAGTAAAAGACGCAACAACAATCCAAGATCCTTCTCAACCATTATCTTGCAGTCAATTAGGAAACCTCTGCCAAGACAACGAACTCTGCACCGGAGAAACCACAGAAAGCCTCGACGGCCCTTGCTGTCTCGGCCAATGCTCACAACCATCAACATCAAACTTCTCAACCTACGCAGGAATTATCCTAATAATCCTACTAATCGCTCTAATAGCCTTCGCAATCTGGAAAATCAAACAAAGAAGAAAAACCAAAATAAAATCCCCTAAACAAATATTAAACGACCGATCAGACAGATACAAACAAAGAATGAAAGGCGAAGAAGTTAGGAAGAGTGTCGATAAGGTTTAGAATTATGAAATATAAAATATTTCTCACAGAAGAATTTAAAAAAGACTTCAATAAATGTGATAAATCAATTAAGGAAAGAATTGAAAAAGAGATCGATCAGCTAGAAGAAAACCCTTAAATTATAAATTTTTAAGAGAAAAAAAAGTAGACAATTATAGATTTTATTATTTAGTTTATGAAAAATATGTAATTGTTTTAATTGTTGGATTAAGCAAGAAAAAAGATCAACAGGAAAAAATCGATAAAATAAAAAATCTCCTTAATGAATACGAGGAAGAAATAAAAAAGAAATTTATCTTTTAGATTCTTTAAAAGAATCCCAAGATTCAATTCTTCCATGCTTCACATCTTCTAAACCCTTAACTAACTTAACAATTAATTCATCTCCTAACTCAACTCTCTCTCTAAGCTCTTCAAGTTCTTGTTTTGATATACTCACAGTTTCCATAAAACATACAAGCTAAATCATTATTTATACTTTTCCATTCATCTCCCCCAACAACCCATTAACAAACTCAAAATCCCCATCACCAATTATGACGACATCATAATTTCTCTTAAAATCATCGACACTCTTCTCAACATTCTCATTCAAAAACCCAACCTTAATCAAATTATCATATTCAAACCCTTCAACCATTTTAACATCTCCAACATTATCTCCCAACAACAAAACGTTCCTTTTATCAACTAACTCCGAATAAATCTCAAGATCTTTTATCTCCATCTCATGTTTATTAAGAACATGGATAATTTTCTTAAAACTCACAGCCTCTCCATTTTCATCATACTCAAATTTATTCCCAATAACATGCACATTATTACTTAATGCAGAATTCTGCTCCATAAATTCGCTAACCAAATCCCCAAGACTCGCAGTCATAACTATCAAAGGAATCTTATTCTCATCAAGACTCTTTAAAAAACCCACAACACCTCCTCTAAACTCAGGGTATTTCTCATCAATCATCTCTTTAACACAACTAACAACAATTCCTTTATTAAACCCAGACTCAATCAACAATTCCTTATGAGCTCTCCACCATTTATCCATCTTCTCATTCTTCTCCCTCCATTTGATATTAGGATCTATCTCAATAGGATGATACTTATCAAACAACTCATGAGCCCTCTCAGCATAATCTTCACTCAAATACTTACCATTCCTAAGATGTGATATAACCGACCCTGCCCTATTCCCAGAATAAGTAGCCCTAGTAAGAGTCTTATCAAAATCACTCAACACATGCAATTTCCCAACTCCTCCAGAAATAAATTCCTTTTTCTTTTTCTCAAACTCTTCAGGATTAGAAATAATTATATTATCTTGGTTCATCTTTCACATCACTCTTTTCTTTTTCATCCTCCTTAACCCCTTCCATATCCTCCAATGAAACCTCTTTATCCTTCCCCTCATCAACCTTCCCATCATTTTTCTCCCCTTCACCCACTTTCCCATCTCCATCTTCATTCCCATCTCCCTTCGGCTCCTCAAACTTAACCGGCGACTCTCCTCCCAACGCCCTTATCTTCCCATCCATCTCCTTCATCAAATTAACCATCTGAACCTTCTCCATCTCGATCCCCTTAGCAACTTCATCATATCTATGCAACTTAGCAGCCAACTCCGACAAAGAATTACTAAGATCAAAACTCTTTATCCTCAACTCAGTTGGCTCCATAATCTCAATACTAGACGGCAACGTATTCATCACAAGAGTATACAACAAACTCAATCCATCAATCTCCATCTCAACCTCGGCAAAAGTAGTAAAAATATCCTCACTCACTCCAACTTGTTTCTTCTTCTCTTCATCAATAACTGCCGGAGGATGAACCTTCCTATTAATAACCTCAATCCCCTTATTCTCTCCAATCTGATCCAACAACTGCTCCAAACTAATCCTTATATGCTCCGCCGGACGACCAAGAATTTCATATATAAACAACGCTTTAATTTTATCTGCCATTTTATTCTTTTATCTTTTCACAAAATGGCAGGTTTGGAAATTTTCGATTTACATTATCTGCCATCCTTATAAAATCTACAAAAAAGAGTTTTTAAAGATTTTGACATTCAATACCCAAATCCTTTATCATAACTCTTGTGATTTGTAAACCATTCTATTATCGTTGCATTAATCTCTGTCTTACTCAAAGGAATAAGTCGCTTCGCAATCGGCTCACCAAAAGTAGGATTTATTTTTATCTGCTCAATAATCCAATCAATCTTCTTTTTAACTCTATCATTTTTTAATAAAGAAATATACTTAGCCTCTATATCATCATTAACAAATGTAACCACAACTTTCTTTCTCATACTCCAAAAATAACAAAGAACTTAATAAGATCTTCTCAGCATAACTTTCCTAGCAAATTCTGGATTCCAAATGTAAGTGATAACTCCATTTTCAGAAATAATTATCTTATTAATCTCTTCCAAATAATTAAGCACAGTAAGGTAAGTTGACCACATAATCTTTCTAGGCAACTTTTCCCATAATCGCGTTTTATTAAACTCCCCACTATTTTCATCAATAACTTTCTCAACCATCCTAACCGTCTCAAGTGTCGGCGATCTTAAATCTCTATTTTTATTATTAATTAATTGCTCCATACATACCTATCAATTGATATGTATATAAAACTTTCCCATCACTCCAATTTCCTAAACATAACCAATATGCTCATAATCACACATAGTAATGCAAATGCATACAATGAATAGCTTTTAACTATTTCGGTACTTGACCTATACTCCAAATCTTCAATCCTATTCTCATTAACATTCTCTACTCCAAGAGTTTCAATATCCTTACTACCTAATTTTATAGTATCAAGCCTAACAACATCTCCACTCACCAAACTCTTCTTAGGAACCACAATCTCCAATTCTCGAACCTCTTCTTCCTTCTCCAAAATCTCAATACCTTCATTAACAATAAACCCATCTCTCAACTTAACAAAAAGCAAAGCATCCCCAATAAAACTCCTATAATCCTCTCTAATCCTCAACTTAATCTCTCCACTAAAATTCCCAGGACCTGCAACAAAATTATCAAGATAAAACTTACCCGACTTCCACTCATCAACTCTATCATCACGCCTATCACTCATAACATTATCATCATCCTCAATCCACAATCTAACATCATACTCTTTATCTTCCAATCCAGAAAACACAATCTCGATATCAAACCTCCTCCCATTCACAATATCATCCTCATCCCATTCCATCCCTACCTCAATTCCATTTTCCTCACTATCATTATTATCTTCCCCATCACTATCTACATCAACACCCTCCGAACTAATATTCATCAACCCATACTCCTCAAAATAAAAATCTCCCTGATTCCTTATCTTAACAGAAAAATTATTCAACCCATCATAAACCTCATCAATCAAAATCCCAAAAACCCCTTCGCTACTCTCCGAACTATTAATCGCCTGATTCATCCAAAAATTAGTACTTTTCCACTCATTTTCATAAAACCTCTCGGCAATATTCTTACTCCCATTAACTATTTCAAACTTAATATCATAAACATCTTCTTCAAATCCCTCCAATCTAACAACCATATCAAACTCTTCATTATATCTAATCTCGCTAGGATAATCCAAACCCGCAACTAACTCCTGACCAACAATCAAACCAATAGACAAAACTACCAACATCACCATTAATAATAACCTCAAACTTTCCCCCATACTATTATCACACCAAACAACTTTTTAATAATTATGAAACTTCAAATAGTAATATTTATATCTTTGTTTAACCTAACAAAACAATGCCTTACTATAAAACAGAACTAGAATCAGGCCACACTTTACATTTTAGTAAAGAGGATGACAATTCAGCTCGTAATCATGCAATTACATATCTAGAAAAAGTTAAAGAGCTATATCCCAACCAAGATCCACCAAAACTTTTTATTGACCGAGGAAATGAAGATCAACAAGACTACAGAGAAATACCAATGAATAACCAACCTCAACAATCAACACCTACGCCAAATCACACGAACTCCCCATCGGATACTCTTCCAACAAACTAATCAATAACAATCTATCTGGCCTATTTATATATCCATCTCCATTCAAATCAGCATCAGAATCAACATGAGGATTTCCTATACTCTCACAATTATTAAACAAGTTAATCAATACAAGAACATCAAAAGCCGTCAAAAATCCATCAGGTTTAAAATCCATCACCTCACAATAACTATTACTCTCATCACAACTTCCCGGAAACCTATCTCCATTTATAGCATTAACAACATTAAGAATATCCGTAGTACCCACATTCCTACATTCAGACTTAAAATCTTTTATATATCTATCAACATCTCCAATATCCACAACCCCATTCCTATTTATATCGGCCCCACCACAATGCAACCCCTCAACAACCTGAAGAGCCCTTTCCACGTCTACTATCCCTCCAATCTCTGCAACACCCGTATTTGGATTAACACTCTGCTTTATTGCAGTTCTAACTTGATCAGACGTCAATTCCGAATTCTTAGACAAAATCAATCCAACCAATCCAGAAACATAAGGTGTAGAAAATGAAGTCCCCTCCACTAACTCGTAACTATTAAAAGGTGTTGTAGTTAATACTCCTGGATTCCCTCCTGGAGCAGAAAAATCTAACCAACTACCAAAATTTGAGAAATCCGATTTCGATCCATTAGAATCAACAGAGCCAACACATAACACACTATCAAACGCGCAAGGGTATACCTCTTCTCCGCTGTTTTCATTTCCAGCTGCACTTACAAATACTACATTGTTTGCTTCGGCATAATCAACTGCACCCCTAAAGTTCTCTGAATACTCACTCATACCAGCACTCAAACTAATAATATCTGCATCATTATCAACAGCATAATACGTAGCATCGGAAATATCCGCATCAAATATAAGATTCTCTCCTTCAAATTGCGGAACATTACTTATTATCATTCCTTCCTCTCCATTCAACGGGAAACTAACCCTTAACGGCATGATCTTACAATTCGGACAAACTCCAGAACCTCCAATATTATTATCACTCTTACTCGCAGCAACACCCGCAACATGAGTCCCATGACCCACATTATCAAAAGGAATATCATCTTTATCAAAATAATCTACTCCCTCAAAAGGAAATAAACCTCTGGATCTAAAATATTCAATTGGACCAGTGCCCACATCAACAAAGTCATACCCAGTCCCCTCAGAACAACCATCAACACAATCACTTAACATATTATCCCTCAAATCTTCATGATTAAAATCAATTCCACTATCAATCACTGCAATAACCACCTCAGAACTCCCTCTTTCAATATCCCATCCTTCTTCAGCGTTAGTAATCTGATGGGCCCACTGCTCACCATACCTCTCATCATTAGGAACAAAGTCACTATAATAAATATAATTCGGCTGAGCATACTCAACATTAGAATCCATCTCCAAGTCCAAAACAGTCTGCAATGTATCATCAACTCCTTTCAACAAATAACTCCTCTCAAAAAGATCAGATGCCTCTCCCTCACCAAAATACCCAGCAAGAACCTCCTCAGCTTTTTCTTTATTTATCTGTTCATAACCTTCCACTAAATGATTCCTCAATATCTGGTTAACAGAATCTTTATTAGTATTAACTGAAGAACCCTCTCCCTCTCCTACAACACTCCCAAAAGAAGTACCTTTTTTAAACTTCACAATAACATGCCCTTCCATAAACTCCAATTTATCACCTTGAGGAGGTTCAACCCCCGACCCATAATCATAAACCAAAACATCTCCATAAACCATACTCACTCCATATCTTTGCCCTTTCTTAAGCCGATCAAACAATCTACTACTAAAATATGGATGATTATTATACGTTCCATAAGGACCATCCGGATTAAACCAGTATTTACTCTCAGAATATGAATAAACATAATAAATATTATTAACAATACTATCCAAAGCATCTGTCAATGGAATATCCTCTTCTATCTCCTCAGTCCAATAAAAATAATTCCAACCCGCATCAAAAACCACTCCCTCTCTCAACTGATCAAGCGTAAACGGACTATTATAAACCGCCTTACCCGTAATAACATTCCCACTAACACCTCCATTAGATGGAACCAATCCCAATCCATCCTCAGATTGAAAATAAAAATAAACA
>CAZOQD010000007.1:0-12801 GCA_964581925.1 Candidatus Woesearchaeota archaeon | reverse complement strand
AACGAATTAATCAATACTGCAAGTTTATACAAAACAAATATCGAAGTTAAAAACAAAACAGGAATAACCTTATCGCTTGCAGAGACAAACTTATCAAACGAAAATAAAATAAAGTTTCCAACAACTAAATAAGAAACAAATCTCAAGTCATACCAATGCTCTACAAAAGACAAAACAACTAACCCGATACTAAGTAAAATATAGAACCCCATAACAAACAGATCATTCTCAAAAGTTCCAGTAATAAAGGGAATCAAAAATCCCCCAACTAAAGTAAAATAAGCAATGACTCTAGCCTTAAACTTTATACTCAACACAGTCGATGAAATCAAAAACACCAAAGCTAATGCTATCCCAATAAAATCCGGTAAAACCTCATATTCTAAAACTCCTACACCTATGGCCAAATATTCAACAAAATAAGCACCTCCAAACACAATATTTGACCATTGCTCCTTATCCTTCCTCAAAATAAAAGCAAATCCAAACAAAACAAAGCCCAAAATAACTCCAATCATCACTTGCCCTGTCTCTCCAATCCAATTATTTGCAACAGCATAAAAAAAGAAAGATATAGCCCCAATAATAATTCCAACAACCCCTATAAAAGTAATAACCTGATTAAAAGACAATTTAGGTAAACTAATAGATTCGCTTTTCTTTCCACCACTCTTATCTTCTACCTCTTCTTTAATCTCTTCATACTCTTCTTCCCTAACATCCAACTCTTTCTCTAACTTACTAATCCTTCTACCTTGTTTCTTAAGTTCACTAAGAATATCTTGATTACTAACCATCTTATCAAAATTTAAATAACAAAATACTATATAAACATTACCACTACACTAAACAAAAAAACACTACTCAATCCTTCATCAAAAGAACCTATCTAATCCTTCAAGTCACTTATTCCTAACATCAAGAAAAGCAATCCAACCATTATAACAAGCCAAACCAACCCTCCCTTAAGAAAATTCCAAGCAGCAGGTCCAAAGTTAAACGACAACCCCCAAGCCACCCAATCCCCCGAGTACGCCGAAACCAAAACCGCAACTACAATCAGAACAAGTCCTAACAAAATCTCCGACCATTTATCCATATTAATATAACAATTAGATTTTCATTTATAAAGATTATTATAGTTTTTTCATTATTTCAGAGACAATATATTAACAATCCAACCAACCCCCAACATTTATATATCCCAACCGACTCCCCAATTCTTAAAAAACCAATTCAAAATTTATCAAACCAAAATGCTAACCCAAACTCAACTAACAGAAATAAGAGATCATTTAGAAAAAGCCCAAAATCCATTATTCTTTTTCGATAACGATAACGACGGCCTAACCAGCTTTCTCCAATTAAGAAGATTCATAGATCGAGGAAAAGGCATCCCAATAAAATCCTACCCTGAACTAGACTCAACCTATTTCAAACGTATAGAAGAACTAGATCCAGACTACATCTTCATCCTAGACAAACCCGACGTTTCTCAAGAATTCATAGATAAAATAATCGAAAAGCAACTACCAACAGTCTGGATCGACCACCATCAAACCCAAGAAAAAACCCTCGATCCATTAATAAGCTACTACAACCCTTTCCTAAACGACAAAACCAGCGAACCAGTATCTTATCTATCTTACAAAATCACAAACAACAAAGAAGACATCTGGATAGCAACAATAGGTTGCATCAGCGACGCCTATCTTCCAGATTTCTACCCAGAATTCCTAGAAAAATTCCCCGAACTAGGAAAAGCCAAACCCTCGGGACCAAAACCCTCATTCGACATCCTATACAATTCTGAAATCGGCAAAATAGCCAGAATCCTAGACTTCTCATTAAAAGACACAACAACAAACATAGTAAAAATGATGAAACTAATGTCCCAAGTCAAATCCCCCTATGACCTCTTAGAAGAAAACAACAAAACAAAACACATCTTAGAAAAATTCAACGAAATAAACACAAAATTCCAATCAATAATAACCAAAGCCAGAGAACAAGCCAATGACCCTTTCATCTTCTTCAGCTATGGTGGAGACCTAAGCATAAGCTCCCATCTAGCAAACCAACTAAGCTACGAATTCCCAGACAAACTCATAATAATCGGCTACAAAAAAGAAGACATGGTCAACATCTCCCTAAGATGGAAAAACGACGTCCGCTCACTAACTTTAGAAGCAATCAAAGATATCGAAGGAGCCACCGGCGGTGGCCATAAAAACGCCACAGGAGCGAAGATGAGCCAAGAACAACTCCCTATTTTCAAAGCTAAGGTTGAAGAGATTCTTAAAAACCAATCTAAACAACCAACAACCTAAAAAGCCCATACCCCAATATTGCAACCATCGATATTATTAACCCATACTTCAATATATCTAATACCACATCTGCAGGATCACCTTTTTTCATTTTCTAAATAACCTCTTTTTAGCTCCTTAATCCCAGCTTTCATATCTATAAGCAATTCATATATTTTAAGTTTATCCCCTAAATTCCTCTGCTCCCTTTCCTGATTAGCCAATCTACCTTCAATTTCATAATTATTAGTTTGAGTAATAATAATTACTACAACAAATATAGATCCAACAATAAAAAATAATAACAAATTGAAGTTTATAACACCCAGATAAAATAAATATCCTGAGATTATGTTGGCTAATAAACCCAAAATCAAAGAAATAAAAGTATTTCTTGCGCTTATCATTATCCGACTAAATTTAATTAAATTATAAACATTTATATACCAAAATAAACCAATAAAACCATGAACACAACAACATTGCAAGAATCTCTAGCAATACCAAAGTAATTCTAACTAGTGTTCCCTAATTAAATCATCATTAATTACACAATGTCAACCCAACCATCTAATAAAAATCAAAAAGAAAAATCAACAGAACAAACAGGTAGAGACAACGTCATGTTCTCATCAACAGAACCCGAAGGACTCAAAATCGAAGGCTACGATTTCAACCGACCCCTAGATTACGAAAAGCTATTAGACAGCTATCTAACCACGGGATTCCAAGCAACCCATCTAGCCAAAGCCATAAACATCATCAACAAAATGCAAGAAGAAAAAGTAACCATATATCTAGGCTACACAAGCAACATGGTAACCTCCGGATTAAGAGACATTTTCAGATACTTAGCAGAACATAACAAAATCCACACAATTGTAACAACCGCCGGAGGAATCGAAGAAGACATAATCAAATGCCTAGGAGATTTCAAACTAGGAACCTTCTCAGCATCCGGAGAACTACTAAACAAGGAAGGAGTCAACAGAACCGGGAACATCTTCGTCCCAAACGAACGTTACTGCAAATTCGAAGACTTCATAAACCCAATCCTCGAAGAAATCTACGAAAACCAAAAAGCAACAGGAAAAATAATAACAGTCTCAGAACTAATAAACCTCCTAGGTAAAAAGATAAACAACCCAAACAGCATCTACTACTGGTGCTACAAAAACGACATAGATGTTTACTGCCCAGCCATAACCGACGGCAGCTTAGGCGACATGATCCACTTCTTCCAATACAAACACCCAGATTTCAAAATAGACATAGCCAACGACATCCACAAACTAAACGAATACACAATCACAAGAGAAAAAACCGGCCTAATCATCCTAGGACGAGGAATCATGAAACACCACATCCTAAACACCAACATGATGCGAAACGGCTCAGATTACAGCGTATACATCAACACCGGCGAAGAATGGGACGGAGCCGACAGCAATGCAAGGCCCGACGAAGCAGTAAGCTGGGGAAAACTCAAACCTAATAATAAGGGAAGCTCCATCGAAGAAACCGTAGGCGCCTTAGATCAAGAACCAACCTCAATAAAAGTTTTCGGCGATGCAACTTTATTATTTCCGCTCATTGTTGCTAAATGTCTCGTGAACCAAAACCACGCAAATTAGCAATACCATTATGATTAGAACTGCTACCTACCCTTTTAATACTGGGACCCCTAGAAACATAACCTTTTCCTCCCCTATTTATTTCCAACCCAGAGGGCAACCTAATCTCACAAGAATTATCTGGCCTACCATAATCTCTATCCCTAACAGCATTATAACTATCTCCAACAGCCATATCCTTCAGCTGATCTACAGTCAACTCTAAAAAAGAAAAATTAGGATGTTCCCTAAACAAATCAGGATTATGAACACGAGCTTGATGCTCATACGAAGTCCCAGAAACATTCCCAAGCACATCTTCAATATTCTCACAATTATAAAGTCTACCCAAAACCCCATCATCAAAAACCTCTAAACTTCTCCCAGGATAGATAATACCAAGATCAGGAAACCTTCTCCCAAGCACTTTAATCATTTTTCTCTTTGATATTTTTGCCATACAATTCCCTAAAAATCTCAACTTATAAACCTTCCCATTCAAAATTCGCGAAAAACCAAAATCCCTAAACTCCTATAAAAATCTTTCTATCAATAATCCCGAGCAATATAAACCACATTTTTAGATTTTTTATTACAAACAACACATTTACCAACAGCTTTCTCTTTTACTAAATTAGATCCCCTAACTTTAGCCCCAACATCTTTCTCAACAATCGCAGCGCATTTTTCCCCACTTGCATCAATAGAACAAAACCCACATCTAACAATATTCCCATCAAGAATGGCTTTCTTCATTTCATTTACATTTTTAACATTCTTAATCCTATCATTAAACAAACCATCAGCCTGCTTCATAAGATTCTTCAAACTTTCTTTCTTAACCTTTTCCAAATACTTAATCAAATCCTTCTCATTAATCACTTCTTTTTTATTCAAATCTCTCCTAAACACAGTTAATTTTTTTTCCTTCAAATCCCTATTCCCCAGATCTATCCTCACCGGAATTCCTTTCATCTCCCACTCATTAAACTTCTCACCAATACTCTTATCACTATCATCAATTATCACTTCACCAATTTCACCAATAACTTTCTTTAACTCCTGTGCTTTTTTAATTAAACTCTTATCATCTCCAATAGGTACAATCACTACATGCCGAGGTGCAATTTCCCAAGGAAACCTCAATCCTTTATCATCCCCATGAACAATAATTACACTAGCAAAAATACGAGACATTGCAGGACCATAACAAGTTGTCCAAACATATTTCTCCTTTCCATCTTTATCAACATATTTTATATCAAACGCCTTTACAAACTCTTGCTTAATAACATGAGTCGAAGGTTGTTGCACAACTCTACCATCTGGATTCAAAACATCTGCTGCAAAAGTTCTCTCTGCACCAGGAAACTTATCCCATTGAGGCCTCTCAAAAAATAAAAAAGGTAACCCAAAAATATCATGTAAAATATCATTGGTTACTTCCATATCTTCTTCTACTTGTTTCATTGCATCTTCAAAAGTAGCAAAACAACAATGTGTCTCGATCCAATGAAACTCCCTACTTCTTAAAAATGGCCTAGTTGCCTTTGTCTCATATCTAAAAACATTAGCCCTCTGATAGGTTTTAAAGGGTAAATCTTTATAACTCCTCACCCACAAATTAAACATTTGATAAAAAGCTGTCTCAGAACTTGGCCTCATAGCCAACCTCTCAGTAAATTTTGTATTCCCACCATGAGTAACCCAAAAAACCTCAGGTGAAAACCCTTCCACATGACCAGCCTCTTTATTAAAATTCTCCTCAGGAATCAAAGTTGGAAAGAAATAAGGATTATGCCCTCTAGATTGCAAAGCCTTTTCAAAATACTTATACATTTTCTCCATACACAAAACACTCCAAGGTTGAAAAACTAAAAACCCCTTTACATTATATCTCAAATCACCAAGCTCAGCCTTCTGCACCACCTGAGAATACCACTCAGAAAACTCATCCTTATTCGCAGTAATACCCTTATTATCTTTAACCTCTTTATTTTTTATCTTACTATCTTTCTTTCCCATCAACAAACCAAGAATCAGATGTTTTAAAGAGTTGCGGTCAAAAAAATAACAACCCCCATATTATCAAGCACAACTAACGAACTAACAGAAAATTATATAAATAAAAAAACTCTTACCAAGTAGAAAGATGATGAAAACTATAAAAGTATCAGACAAAGGACAAATTGCGATCCCTCAACAATTAAGAGAAAACTTAGGAATTGACGAAGGAGACGAATTAACAATAATACAGTTAAACAAAAAGTTGATAATAGAAAAAAACCAAAAAGAGATAAGAAATAACTTCAATGACATTTTAAAACATAACGAGAACTCTCTAAAAGAAATATGGAATAATGAAGGGGATGAAATCTGGAACGAATATCTAAAATGATTATCAACCAAAAAGATCTTGTCTTACTACCATTCCCATTTTCAAACCTAGAAAAAACAAAAGTAAGGCCTGCATTAGTTGTATCAAACCACTATTTTAATAGCAAATCTCACGACTGCATCTTAGTCCCTCTAACCACAAACTTAAATGAAGAATCTTTCTCAATCATCATAACTCAATCAAACCTAGATTCAGGAAAGTTAATTAAACCAAGTAAAATTAGAGCAGATAAAATCTTCACAGCTAAGAAAGACCTAATCACCATAAAAATAGGATCCATTCAAACAAACATACTAGAAAAAATCAAATCAGAAATATCAAAAATGTTTTAAAGAGTTGCGGTCACAACTCATAAATCTCCCCATACTTCCTATTCAAATACTCCAAAAACGCATCAACACTTAAACCCTCCCCACAAATATCCTTAACAATATCATCCGCCAACTTCTTCGACCCATGACAATGAACATTCTCACACAACCACTCACGAACCCTACCAAACTCCCCCTTAGAAATATTCTCCTTAATTCCAGAAAGTTCCTCAACCATCTTCGAAAACAACTGCGAAGCATAAATTGTCCCAATTGCATAACTCGGAAAATACCCAAAATACCCCTCACTCCAATGCACATCCTGCAAAACCCCTTCCTTATCATCCTTAACCTCAATCCCAAAATACTCCATCATCTTAGAATTCCAAACATCTCTAAGATCTTTAACCTCAATCAAACTATCAATCAACCCAACCGCAATCTCAAACCTCATAATAATATGCAAACAATAATGCACCTCATCGCTCTCAATTCTAATAGGCCCTTTCTTAACCCTATTCAACTCCGCATACCATTCATCAAACTTCCCCTCCAATCCAAACTTCTCATCAAACTTCGGAAAAAAATGCCTCCAAAACTCCTCACCAAGTCCAATCATCAACTCCCAAAACCTACTCTGACTTTCATGCAACCCATAACTAGCCGCTTGCCCTAAAACATTATAACACTCTTCATCAGGCAACCCATATTCATACAAAGCATGCCCTGTCTCATGAACAGTACTACCTATACTAAAAAACGGATCATCTCTAACATTAGTCGTTATCCGAAGATCTCCCTGCCCAATATGCGTAGAAAAAGGATGCTCACTAAGATCCAACCTCCCAAACTCTTCCGAAAGCCCCAAACTAACCGCCATCTCCTTAGCCATCTCAATTTGCATAGCATGCGGAAACTCTTTTTCTTTAATACCTCCACTCATACCCTCCTGCCCCCTATACCGATCACTATTCTCAATCCTAGAAAGCAACTCAATCAACCCAACCTTCAACTTTTCAAAAACCGGCTTAATTTTCTCAACACTCATCCCCTCTTCAAAATCATCCATCAACCCATTATACAAACTTCCAGAAAATCCATACAACCTAGCCTCTTCCCTCTTCAACTCAACAACCTTCTCCAAATGCGGCCTAAAAATCTCCCAATCCTTCTTCTCTCGAGCCTTCTGCCAAGCATCAAACGACATCGAACAAGTCTTGCTCATTTTCTCAACAAACTCCTTACTCAACTTTCCAGCTTTCTCAATATTCTTACTCAACTTTTCAACCATCAACCTATCCCTGTCACTCAACTCCCCTTTCCTAACAACCAACCTCTCAACACTCTCAGAAAACTCCAAACTAGTCATCTTCTCATGAACCAACGACCTAAGAAACGCAAGCTGCTCAGCCCTACCCAAAGCCGCATTCTTCGGCATATAAGTAGAATTATCCCAATGCAACAACGCCGAAGCCTGCCCAAGCAAAGTAATCTCCTTCTGAATCTTTTCTATCAACTTAACATCCTTTTTAACAGATTCATCATAATTATTTTCCATAACTAATCCCAGAAAAAACTATTTAAATATTTATCTAAACTCTGGAGGAATAGCTTCAACCCCATAACGTTCCCTCAAAGTTTTTAATGAATCATATTGAAGCCCAGGATTATTCCATGGTTTAAAATCAAAAAAATAATAATCATCCATAAACTCTGGAGGGACATCTCCTCCTCTTTTTATTCTATCTTGAACGACACTAGCAATTTTACCTCGAATCACATGAGAAAAAGGATGATTTGAAAGAACCTGACGAACAAAATCAAAAGGATATATATAACTCGTAACTAAAAATAGATTTGTTTTTATGATTCCCCATTCATCATATAATGATCCTACCTGACGTATAAGACCTCTTTGTAATTTATGACCTTCTTGATCAGATCCATCCCCAAAATCTCCAGAAATATTTATTCCCAGATAATCAGCATTATCCATTATCCTCTCAATCTCACGTTTTTGCTCAATCACCATTTTTAAATATAATGAGCCTGCGAGGACTCGAACCCCGATCAACCGGGCCGAAACCGATTATTCTATCCATTGAACTACAGGCTCAGATGGTTTCATCAATAAATTAATGAACCGACTATCTAATTTAGTTAAGAAGAAGGTATTTAAATCTTTATTCATTCCCAATAAAAAAGAGAACATGCTAAACAAAAAATTCCTCGCAACAGCATTCACCCTATCCGGATCCATAATCGGAGCCGGAATCCTAGGCCTTCCCTACGTCTTCTCCCAATCAGGATTCCTCCTAGGAGCCTTCTGGATCATCTTCTTAGGAATAATAATAACCTACATATTACTCTGCTTAGGCGAAACAGTTCTAAGAACTAAAGAACTCCATCAACTACCCGGACTAGCAAAAGAGTACTTAGGGGAAAAAGGCAAATGGCTCATGTTCTTCGCAGTAATCTTCGGTATCTATTCAGCACTAATAGCCTACCTAATCGGAGAAGGTCAAAGCTTATCCACATTAATAACAGGCTCTCAAAAATACGCCGGACATTTAGCACTAGCATTTTGGATCACAATGATATTCCTATTAAGAGAAGGTCTCAAAGGCCTAAAAAAAGTCGAAACTTACGGAGTAATGATAATCATAACTCTAATCGCAATCATAACCATCTGGTTCTTCCCCCAAATTCAAACAGAAAACCTAACCACATTAAACTACTCAAATTTCTTCCTGCCAATCGGAGTCGTTTTATTCGCCTTAATAGGATTCTCAGTAATTCCCGAACTAAGACAAGAAATAAAAGGCGATGAAAAAAAACTAAAAAAAGCAATCCTCCTAGGATCAATAATCCCCATAATAATTTACATAATCTTCAGTGCCGTTTTCGTTGGAGTTCTAGGAACCAACGTCCCACAAGTAGCAACCCTAGGGCTAGGAAAACTCGTAGTCATTTTAGGAATCTTCACCATGCTCACAAGCTACTTCGTTCTAAGTTTCTCACTATTAGACGTCTTCGAACTAGACCTAAAATTCTCAAGAAGAAACTCATACCTCCTAGTATCTATAATCCCATTACTCGCATACCTTCTCCTTGACCAAATCAATCAATTAAACTTCATAAATATCCTAGGAATTGGAGGAGTAATATCTGGAGGACTAACCGCCATCCTAATTCTCATTATGGCAAAAAAATCAAAACATCATGGAACTAGAAAACCCGAATTCCAAGTACCCATAAACTGGCCAATAATAATATTACTTAGTGCTATCTTCATCCTCGGAATCATCCTCGAACTCTTCCTCTAAACTATAATCAGAATCCTCAACTAAATTACCCACATCATTTCTATCTATTTTCCCATCCATCCTCACATCATTACTAATTGTCAAATCCCCCTTAAACCTATCAATAGCAAAACTCTCCTCATCCAATCTTATAACCAACTTATCCTCATTTATCCTCACCAATCCCGAAGTAATATAAGACAAAGACTCCAAATACACATTTTCAAACTCCATATAACTATACCCCAAACCTTCGACACTTAATTTAATCAACAAATCAGATTTATGAGAAATAGGCAAACCATCAATAAAAACTCTACTCCCTCTACCCTCCAACCCCACGATCGTCTTCCCTTCAACACTAACTCTCCCACTAAAATCATCAATAACAATACTATCTCCCTTAGACAAACTAACTTTCTGATCCCCTATCAAAAAATCAATCTGCTCACTAACTCTTATACTTAATTTATCAGAATTAGAATCCACAACCAACGAACCAGGTATCCCTAATCTTGCATTCAATCCAACCGCATCTTCAATAACAGTTTCTTTATCAACCCCCACCACATTCCCCGTCAATCCCATCAAATCAGGATTAAAAAACGATGTATACCCAATAAACAACAAAAGCCCAGCAAAAAACAATCCCAAATACAACTTCCACCTAAACTTCCCCGAAGCTTTCTTCTCATCCTTAACAAACTCTACTTCCTCACTCATCTATCACTCCCTCGTCCTAACAATCTCCTTTTCAATTATATCAGCAAAATCATGAGGTCTATTCAAATTCCTAAGCGTCGGCCCCTCAGCAAACTTAAACAATATCAAATCACCAAAATTAAACACCCTCTGCCAAGCAGTCTGCTCAACATCAATATCACTCAAAGCCCCAAACTCTATCCGCTTACTCCGAACCTTAAGATAACCATTACTATGCACTATCGAATTATCATGAATCTCATAAACATTCCCCAACCTATGAATCTCCGTAGCCAACAACATAACAACAGTAAACACCAAAACCAAACTAAAAGCAACATTATTCAACGGCCTCCCAACATACTGCACATAAAGAATAACCCCAAACAAAACCACCACCATCAAATAAAAAGGAATATACAATTTACGCGAATTTCGAACCCTCAACTTAGGCGCATTACTCTTTTTTTTAAACATAATAATCAAAAGAAAAGCGTTTTTATAAACATTTAGATATGCAATTAAATCAGAGATTATCTCCGGAGATACTACTACAACCTTTGAAGACCATAAGCCTCAACATCACTAAAAAGTTTTTCTAAAAACAAATCTCTCTCAGCATCAGTTGGATCTTCATGATCTCCCGAAAGTGTTTCATTATTAAAACCCCTAGGGCAAACTTCAAATGTATATTTAGGCCTAAGCCCCTTACATTCCGCAGAACTAATAAAAGATCTGAAGGAATTATCAAACCTACCTGAAACTCCACTATGAATATTCCCTCCCCTAATAACACATCGACACCCATACTTTTTAGAAGTTTCAGTAAAAACATAAACATTAACTTCGCGCAAATTGGGCATCTCAACCATCAACAAACATACACTCTAGACTTTATAAAATTAATCAATCTATAATCTAACCACCAACAAAAACAGCTGCAACCACGCACGCCACGATCACCACCGAACTAACAATCTGCCTCTTAGTAATCTTTTCCTTCAAAAACATTGCAGCAAAAATATACACAAGCACAGGCGCCATAATAAAAACAGTCGTAGTATAAATCACTCCCAAAGTCAAATAACCATAATACAATATCACCCTATAAACAACAGCCCCAATCCCAGTAATAAGAAACAACCATTTAGTCTCGTTCTTCAAAGGAACAAAATTAGGATGAAAGAAAGTCCAACCTATAAAAAATATAACTAAAGATCTAATAAAATAAAACGTAAAGGGGCTATAAAACTCAAGCAAGGGCCTAGAAATAACAAACTCAATCCCAAAAAACAAACTCGAAAACAAAGCAGCAACCAAATATTTATCAAACACAAAATGATCCTTCCTAATATGCGCCAAAACCAAAGACAAACTAGCAACCAACGCCAACCCCAATATCAAATAATTCCTCTCACTTTCATAAATCGAAAAGAAAAAACTCAACCCAAAAACCATCAATATAACAAACAACGGCTGCATCAATCTAATCGGCTCTATCTTCGCCAAATCCTTATGCTTCAAACTATAAAACATAAAATAATTAGCCAATATCGAAACCAATATCATAAACCCAAATAAAATCAGACTACTGGTCCTCATCGCCCCATCATCAACACTAAACAAAAAATAAATCAACGGCAACGAAACCAAAACAATCGCCCCAAAAGTATAAGACAAATAATGCCTAAAATCAATACTATTCTTATTAAATATTTTCTTAAGCAAAATCGCAAGGCTAGCCTCAAAAAATGCTCCCACAAACGGTAAGTAAAATGCCATGATACCTCTTTTTATAAATAACTAATATTAGTATTTAAAATGTTAGTAAAAACATAAATCTTAAAGAACTTTCCTAAAAATTCTGCCACTATCATATTGAGAATAAAACAATATATCTCCTTTTCTATCATTATCTACTAATTCATTAATTCCTTTCTTGTATCTTTTAACTAGCATACCCTTAACATATTCTTCAGGAGAAAAAGTATCTGTCAAATCCTCAGCCATTTTTTCTAGATCAAACATAGGCCAGATATCTAAAAAATACAAAAACTTAAATAGTCTAAAAGACTACACTTACTAAAGAGGAAAGAATGCATTTTAGAAGCATCAGGAAAACAAACCATTACAGAGAGCATCATGAAAAAGATGTTCCATGGA
>CAZOQD010000006.1:0-14012 GCA_964581925.1 Candidatus Woesearchaeota archaeon | reverse complement strand
TGCTTGCTTGGAAAAATGCAAGAAAAAGAAAAACAAAGAAAAGATATGTTAAGAGATTTGAAGCAAATTTAAGAGAAAATATCCTTGAGTTACAAAAAGAATTAATTAATGAAACCTATAAGCCAGATTTACTTAAAAACTTTGTATTAAGAGACCCTAAAACAAGAAAAATAAGTAAATCAACATTTAGAGATAGGGTTGTCCATCATGCCCTATGCAATATTATAGTTCCTATTTTCCAGAAAGGTTTTATTTTTGATTCTCACGCAAATCAAATAGGGAAGGGAACTCATAAGGCTTTAGAAAGGTTGGATAAATTTAAGAGAAAAGTTAGTAAGAATCATACAAGAGTTTGTTATGTTTTTAAGGCAGACATTAAACATTATTTTGAAGAAATTGATCATAGTATCTTGTTAGAAATAATAAAAAAGAAAATACCAGATAAGAAAGTTTTAGGATTAATACAACTAATTTTATCTAATCAGGCTATCGGTAGAAAAAGAATTAGAGGTATGCCCTTAGGAAACTTGACCTCTCAATTTTTTGCTAATCTTTATCTAAATGAATTAGATCAATATGTAAAACATAAGCTTAGGGCAAAATATTATATTAGATATGTGGATGATTTTGTGATTTTGCATCATAATAATGATGTTCTTGAAGATTGGAAAAATTCTATTGGCGAATTTTTAAGAGAAAAATTAGGTTTAGAATTGCATCCAAATAAATCTAAAGTTATAAAATTAGATCATGGTCTGATCTTCTTAGGTTTTAGAGTTTTCTTTTATCATAAACTTTTAAGAAAAAGTAATATGATAAGTTTTGAGAGAAAATTCAATCAATTAAAAATATATTTTGATGAAGGAGTGATTAGTAGAGAAAAGATAGTTGAGTTCTTGGAAGGTTGGTTTGCTTATGCTTCTCATTCTAATACTTATAAATATAAAAAATATATTTTAAGGGACTTTAATAGATATTTTTCATTTAACAAGAGAAAAGAAATTACTAAAACAAAGAAGTTAAGAAATTTTATTAAGAAGCTTGATGAAAGTGAACTTCAGTTTAGTCCTCAAAAAACTCTTTTTCTTTATAATCGAGGAATGAGTATAAAAGAAATATCTATTCGGAGAAAAATTAAAGAATCAACAATTTGGGAACATTTTGTTAATTTAATAGAACATAAGCAGATTTCCGTTTGGAAGATAATTCCTAAAGGTAAAATATATAAGGTTTTGTCTAAAATATATAGTAAAAATGATAAGCTTAAGGATATAAGGAAAAGACTAAAGGATGAAACTATTAGCTATAATGAAATAGCTTGTGTTTTAGCAAGTATTAAATCCAAAAAGAAATGAGTTAATTAACAAGTAGTAACAATGTAGAAAGATTTATAAACCTTTATTTAGTTAAATAATCACAATGGCTTTGAACTTACCAAGTGGGGTGAATGAACACTACGGAAGAAACGTAGATACGATGTCAAAATTATTAGAAGCTGACGAAGTTCCAACTTCTGCAGCAAGATTTATGCAATTAAGATCACAAGAGGGGAGAGAATTTCCAGATCTTTGGACTCATTATACTGATACTTCTGATTTAATAGTTTATCCACAAGGAGATAGTAATGATGTCTATGTTCTTTTAACAGTTGATAATCAAGGTAAAATTACTCCTAATGGAAGAAAAGCTTTGGAGTTAATCAGACCAGATAATCTGGCTTCGAATTATGGGGCTGTTGTTGAACAATTAGATGAATTAGAAGGAGATGGTTTAATAAAAGTTCCAAGAAATAGGATTACAACTGAAACTTATTTACCAAAAGATAAAGCATTAGGAGAATTAACTTGGAGAATTTTAGCAAGAGATCCTGATGAAGTTCCTGAATGTTTTGCGGAAGATAAATCATTATTAGGAAAATATTTTGATAAAGTTGCATCAAAAACAGGTCAAAGTGAAAATATGGCTCTTTATGTTGCAGGCTCTTTAGATGATAAAACAACTCTTAAGGCGTGGTGTGTCAACTGGGCTGCTAGGGTATGCAGGTCGCTTGCGGGTGGCAGGGGCGATCTTGTCAGTGACGGCGGGCGTTTCCTCGGCTTAGCACCGGAGGTGCTTGTCGCGCAAAATTTTCAAGATAGTTTATTAGATAAAGCGAATGGACAATTTGCTAAACTAGAGCAGATGGTAGATGCTAAACACTTAGCAGAAATTAGAAGAGTTTTAGATAGGCCTGTTGTATCTGTTGAACAAGTTTTAAAAGCGTCAACAAAATATGTTCCAGAAGTAGCTCAAGAAGGTTTTGAAAGTGACGTTAGAGCATTATATGAAAACGACCAATAAGCTTTTATATTTCTTTTAGTATTTATTTTTGTCCTAGCAACCGTATTTATACGAAGTAAGTTAGGTTATATGTCCTTTCACTATGGCAACTTTGTTGCTTCAAAAATTTCTTAAATTTTTGGAGTTCCGAGATTTCCTAAAGAAATTTCGTTGTTATAAAATACAATCATAACACCTAATGTCTTAAATTCGTAAGAATTTAAGAGTCAGAGATTTTTAATCTCTGAATGTGAAATGATGGTGATAGTTAAAAGTAAAAGGACTAACTCGGCGTGGTGTGTCAACAGGGCTGACAGGGAAAACAGGTCGAATGCGAATGGCAGGGACAATCTTGACAATGACAACGGGCGTTTCCTCGAATAACGTAACTTACTTAGGACACTTAAGAAATTAGACATTATTAGATAAAAATATCTACATTATAGAACAATATCTCAAAAGCCTTACCCATAAACTATATAAATTCCCCCTAACTTATCTCTACAAGAGGCAATTATTTATGGCATCAGACGAATCATTCTACGAAGGGGCACCATCCTCAAACGCATACTCAGAACCTTCTCCCTATCAAACTGCCGTAGGCAATTTAGGAGTTTCTATGGATCCAAGAACTGCGAACCAATTAGGAGAGTTAAACCTAAGACTAAATCCTGGTGTTAAAACCATTGAAGTTCAAGGAACTTTTGCAAACGTCTTAGAATCAATTCCCGAACAACACTTAGATGAAATGAGAAGAATCTCAAAACTAACAGGCAGCGACCTAACTCTACACGGACCATTATTAAACGCTTCAGGAGTTGAAATGGGACAAGGACAGCAAGGCTACCAAGAAGAAAATAGGGTCGGAGTCGAAAAGCAAATGGAATCCGCATTACTAAGAGCAAGAAAATTAAGCGAAGACGGAGGAACACCAGTAACATTCCACTCAACAGCCAATCTACCAAATTTCGAGCCTCACGTCATGGTTCAAGACGAAGATGGAAAATCAACCAAGGTAAAAAAAGGATTAATGATAATAGACGAAACAACCGGACAAGTTGGCCAGATAAACGACGAGGGCAGATATCTAGGTGAAGACGGTCAATTCACCGGGGAAAAACTCGGCTTCAATTCTAAAAGAGAATTAGATAGAAGAAATAAAGAACTCTGGTTAAACAGTTTAACAAGAATTAATCAATCAGTCCAATTTGGAGAAAGCGCCTTAGATAATCTGGGAAGAAGAACTGTGGACCAAGAAGTAATAGGTCCTGAAGGAATTTCTAAGATCCAAAAAATAGATATAACTGATATCAAAGATGAATCTGACAAAAAAAGAGTACAGTCACTACAAGGAGAAATAGACTATGGTCACACTTATCTAAAGGAATCATATCGTGGTATCAAAGATCTATTTGATAAGGCAATGACCACAAGTAAAAGAGATGATAACAAAAAAGATATCGATAAGCTAAGAGAATTCGCAGAGTTCACAAAAGGCAAGATTTCCAAAGATTTTGAAAATGACATCAATCAGTTAGGCAAGCTTAGAGAAGTAGTAGATACAGGTTTAAGGACTTTATCAACAATAGACTCAACCCCCCAAACCTTCCGCCCTCTAAAAGAATTTGCCATAGAAAAATCTGCAGAAACTTTTGCTAACGTGGCCCAAACTGCCTACAACAAACATGGCAGTGCAGCCCCAGTAATAAGCATCGAAAACCCTCCAGGCGGAGAAGGCCTATCAACAGGAGAAGATCTCAGAGATCTAATAAAATCCTCAAGAACTCAACTAGCCAAAAATTTAAAGAGAGAAGGTATGTCTGGATCCGAAGCAAAAAGAGTTGCAGCAAACATGATCGGAGCGACATGGGACGTTGGCCATATAAACATGATGAGAAAAAAAGGCTATACTGAAAAAGATCTCATCAAACAAACAAAAGAAATTGCCCCTTTTGTAAAACACGTTCATCTATCAGACAACTTCGGACTAGATCACACCGAACTTCCAATGGGAATGGGTAACGTCCCTCTAAAACCTATGATCAATGAAATTAAAAAAGCAGGTTTTAAAGGCAAGGAAATAGTCGAAGCTGGAAACTGGTGGCAACATTTCGCAGATAAAGGCGGAGGAAACCCCTTCAAACCAAGCATCGAAGGATTAGATTCCCCAATTTACGCCATGGCCGCACAAGGTGGTCCAGGATGGGCAAACGCCGGAGCCTACAGTGGCTACTTCTCAGGCCAAGGACCAATCAGCCCCCAAGTTCACCATAGCCTCTACGGAGCCGGATTCCAAAACCTCCCCATAGAATTAGGCGGAGAAGTCGCCGGAGACCGCGGAAGATTTTCAGGTAATCCTAATCAATAACATTGATTAGCCCACCCTACCCTAATCAATAATCTTATATAATCTAAATACTTCTATAACTTATGGAGCAAAAAGCTACTCTAAATCAAGAAGAAATAGTCTCAAAATTAATTCAATTAGAATCAGAAATATCAGATATAAAAGAAAAATTAAATTCTGAAGAAGAAAGAGAATTAAATGTAGAAATGGAAGTTTGGAAGCAAGCATCTGAAGAAGATTGTGAAACATTTTTACAAAAGCATAATCTATGAAAAAGGGAGAATTGTGGGTCTCAGAGTTTAAGTCCGGTAATGGAAGAGAGCAAAAGGGAATCAGGCCCGCTATGATTATTGCAGATACCAAAACAGATTTAATAATTGTTGTACCTTTAACTTCTAATCTCGACTCACTGACTAAACTACCTTTTACAATCAAGATAGAAAGTTCAATCAATAATAACTTAGAGACAGATTCTGTCGCCTTATTATTTCAGATTAGAACATTAGACAAAAGAAGACTAATCCACAAAATAGGAAATCTAGAACAAAACTATATCAACCAAATAAACACTCAACTTAAAGTCCTTCTAAAACTCTAATCCTTCTTCAGCAGACTACTCTTAAACTTATTTGGCTTAAAACTCCCAAGTCTCACAACCTCAATTCCCCATCCCCTATCCTCAATCTCCTTTTCCAACCGTTCAACAAAACTATTCTGATCATATCCCAAAGCAATCACATCCGGCATAATCTTCTCAACAATTCTCATCTTATTCCCCTTATATCCCAAAACAGCTCTATCAACATCATCAACCTCTTCAACTTTCCCCAACCTTTCTCTTTCACCATACAACGGACTTTCTCCCTTAACTCTCTCAATCGTACTATCTCTAGCCACAACAACAATCAACTCGTCACCCAACTTCTTAGCTCTCTTAAAAAGATACTTATGACCATCATGCAACAAATCATAACTCCCAAAAACCATCACTCTTTTCATAATAACAAATAGACAAAAGAGTTTAAAAAATATTCTAAACTCCAATTCTCTCTACTAACAACTTCTTCTCTCTATATCCAGCAAGAGATTCCGCAGTATCAAACAGATCCCATGGATCCGAAGTATTGAATCTTTTCCAAAACTTAGCCTCTGCCTCATCATCTTCAACATTAAAATATTTCACATCACGTAAAGGTCTCTTCACTCTAGTCGCATTAAAATCATAAATACAATGAATATAATCTCCACCCAATAATCCTCTCTCAATCCATACCATTAAACCTCCAAAAGCACAACCCAAAACTATCGATAACCGAATAGACAAACTAAATCCAACTAACATCCAAATTCCAAAAACAAACCCCAAGGTTATAGAAACCAAAAGCTCCGGATATCTCATAATAAACCTATGATCTCTACAATTATAAACATTATTGCACTAGTTCGCACGCAATGAACTTGCTATTTATAAACTTTATCCTCTATAAAAACCACTTTCCAAGGACAAGCAAGCTTTATAAAACAAATTGGATTTTTAAAAGAACCTTTCAGGTGATACAAATGGAAAGCGACGACGAACCTCCCAATTGCGAGGTCCACAAAGATCAACCGGTCTTTGTCAACTGGGGCAAATACTATTGCCACAGATGCAAAGTCTGGAAGAACATAAACTAAAACTTTTTCTTTTTTCTTTTTTCTTTCTTACACATTCTCCAATCCAACAAATTTAAAAACAACTTATTCCTTATTATTCAAAGATGGTGATAGAAAAACATAACAAGAGTTCTAAAAAGAAGCCCATGAAAAAAAGCAAAGTGCCCACACTAAAACTAACAACTACAAAAGACATCGCAATGGACTTCGCCGAGAAAGTCCACGAAAAATTCGACGTCTTAGTAAAAGCAGTAATTCTCTTCGGATCAACAGCTAAACACAAAAGAGTAATAGGATCTGACATAGATATAGTAATAATTGTAGACGACGCCACAATAAAATTCGACGAAAAATTTATATCATGGTACAGGGAAGAATTAGGAAAATTAATCCAATCAAACCCCTACAAAAAAGACTTACACATCAACACTGTAAAACTAACAACTTGGTGGGAAGACCTACAAAAAGGCGACCCCGTCGTAGTAAACATAATAAGATACGGCGCAGCCCTAATAGATCGCGGAGGATTCTTCAGCCCATTAAAAATGCTATTACAAGAAGGAAGAATCAAACTAACTCCAGAGTCTATCTACTCAATTCTCAACAGAGTCCCAGATCACATCCTAAGATCAAGAATATCCAAACTCAGCTCAGTAGAAGGATGCTTCTGGTCATTCGTAGAATCCTCACAAGCCATATTAATGGCAGTCAACGTTCTACCCCCAAGCCCCGAACACATCCCAAAATTACTAACAGAACACTTCGTAAACAAAGGCCTACTCAACAAAAAATACGTAAACAACCTCTTAGAAGTCTCAAAAACACACAAACAAATAATCCACGGAGAAATCAAAGACATCCAAGGAAAAGTAATAGACGATTACCAAAAACAATCAAAAGATTTCTTCAAAGAATCAGTTAAAATATTGAACGATATCTTGGACTAGTTTATTTATCTATTAATGCAGGGTAACTTCCAATCATATCACAATAAATACGAGCATATTCTCCAACTTCTTCCCCAGTGACCCCTTTACTATCACACAATTTTGACAATTGTTTCAGGTGATCGTCCCTAGTCTTGTCTTTTTCAACTCCAGTAAGATCTCTTCTCACAACAGATCTTGCCATAAATTCTATTTTCCTAAGAATATATCCATCTCTTTTCACAACAAGCGGGTTTACATCAGATAATGAATGATCAATAGTTTTCATTTTATTCAATTAAATTTAAGCTGCCAAAGCCCCAGAATTTGAAGCCCGCTTGTAACTTTCCTCAATAATAGGAGTATATAAACTAACAATATCGTCACCAGTTAGTCCCAAGGAATTAATATATCCCTTAACACTTCCAATCTGTTCTTTAATCTTATCTGAACTATCCTTATAATCAGCTCTCAATTTACCTACTTCTACTTCAGGCGAAATCAGACTAACAAATACATCCCTAACTTTCTCATTATCTGCATATGCCTTTTCATAATATTCTTTCTTTTTAGCAACAAGTTGGTTCAAGACTTCATCCCTAGTTTCAGAACTTTCTAGTTTCTTCAATTTCTTTTTAAGAGACTCTCTCTTATTAATTAAACCTTCAAATTCCTTATACTGGCTACTATCTGTTTGATATTTCTGAATAATCCCTGGAATCATCTCTTCCAAGAGTCCCTCATCAGTACTATTAACAATACCTGTTAGATTATCTTTCGCATAATCCGAGAACTTATTTTCAGCTTCTTCTTTGTGATCTAAACCAGGTTTTACAAATTCATTCCTCTCACCCTTTATGTATTTATCCCTTAATGATGGAACAGCATCCTGAATATCCTGATCGCTTGCACCATCTTTTTTCATCTCTACAGCCCAAAAATTGATAAGCTCCTCTAAATCGCCATTTCCATCACGGTGGGCTTCAAAAAATGATTTATATCCCAATACCGGACCGTACAACTGGCTAAATTCTTCAAGTTTTGATGATCTTTTTCTTGCCATTTTATCTCTTGTTTTTCTTACTTTTCATAACCATTTATACTATATAAACCTTTCTATTTTTATAAACTATCCAGTAGTAACAAATATACTATTCATCTAGAAATCATCAAAATCATACTTATACTCTTTCTTCTCTTCCTTAACCTCAGGTTTATACACTCCAACACTCTCCTTATCCTTACCTTCATCCAAACTATCACTAATCTCTTTTATATCTTCCTTAACCATCTCCTCACCACTCTCCTTAACCTCTCCTTCAAAATCCTTCCCTCCACTTCTATCCAAAACCTCTCCCAACTCTTCCATAACCTTATCTTCCTTCTCCTCTTCCAAACTAACTTCCTCAACATTAGCCTCTATCTTATCCTCGACTCTCTCATTTTCTTCTATCTTATCCTCATTATCTTCCTCGACCCTCTCCTGTATCTCCTCTCCCTCTCTCTTAATTCTACTCAAATCATTAAAAGGTTCAACAGGCCCAATATTTGGCTCAAGGTCCTCTTTATCCATCCCCGATCTTTCAGCCTTAAACTCAATCTTACTATTATCTAACAAATTCTGATCCGACTTTTCCTCAACCACAATCTCTTCACTACTTCTCTCCAACTCAATATTCTTATCATCCTTAACATTTTTACCAAACTCCAAATCTATACTACCCTTTTTACTCCACTTCCCCTCAGCCTTCAACTTTTTCATCTTTTCCTTTTTCTTCATCCTTCTCTCCCTATTTTTCAACCTCTTCTTTTCCTTTCTCAACTCATCAATATCCAACTCCCCAACCCTTTCAACTTTGCCAACCTTTTCAACCTCAATCTCCAAAACCTGCTCCCCTTCTTTCGGAGCAACCTCTTTCCTAACCTCTTCCATCTCTTTACTAAATTCTTGATCATTCTCTTTCTCTCCTAATTTCTCAACAACCTCTCCTTCTTTCCCTTCAACTTTCACTTCTTCCTCAACACTAATCCTCTCCTCAACCCTCACTCCATCTCCAACTTCTTCAACCACAGCCCCATCATCAACCTCTCTTCCTTCCACAACTCCACCATCAACCCTCTCTCCAACCACACCATCAACCCTCTCTCCTTCAACTCCTACCCCTCCATCAACCCTTTCAACCATCTCATTAATCAAAATAGCAATATCATGCGCCGCATCAGCATTAACACTTATACTATCTATCCCAGCCTTAACCAAAAACTTAACCATCTCTTTCTTACTCCCTGCCTGCCCACAAATACTCGTCTCAACATTTTTCTTCTTACAAGTCTCAATAACTTTCTTAATCTGCGAAAATATAGCCGGATGCAATTCATCATACAAATACTGCACATTATCCTCTCCTCTATCCACTGCAAGAGTAAACTGCGTAAGATCGTTCGTCCCAAAACTAATAAACTCAACCTCATCACAAATCTCATCAATTATCTGAACACTCGCCGGAGTTTCAATCATTACCCCAAACTCCATATTATCTGTCTTAATCTCATCAAAATATTTCTTACACATTCTAACTTCATCTATACTTATTATCTGCGGAAACATTATCCCAATCTTCTTCTCCGGATTCAACTCCGCAACTTTTCTAATCGCCATCAACTCCGCCTTCAGAATCTCAGGATGTTTCAAACTAAACCTAACTCCATGAAACCCTAACATCGGATTAATCTCTCTTTCAGGCGAACCCTCCAAAGAACTAAACTCGTCAGTCCTAATATCACTGGCCCTAATCCACATCTTCCTAAAATGCTTAATAATCTTACCAATCCCCTCAGCCAACAACCCACTATACTCCTCTAACGTACCATTCTTCTCATAATGCAAGGGATGCTTACTAAAACTCGCAATAACTCCCTCCAACCTCATCAACCCAACACTATCAACCCTAGACTTAGCAGCCCTCTCAGCAAATTCAGGAAGATCAACAATAACTTTCAAATTCACCTTATCAGTCTTAACAGCCTCCTTAACCTCTGCAACACTGCTCTCTCCAACCTCTCCTTCATAAACTTTACCACTCCTACCATCCACCGTAATCTTCATCCCCTCTTTCAATTTAGCAGTCGCCTCTCCAGTCCCAACAATACAAGGAATCCCCATCTCTCTACTAACAATGCTCGCATGACTAGTCAACCCACCTTCATCCGTAACTATTGCAACACTCTTCTGCATCCCAACAACCATATCAGGATTAGTCATCTCAGTAACCAACACATCACCTTTCTTAATTTTCTCAAGATCACTCATCTCTTTAATAATCCTAACAATTCCAATCCCGACACCAGGACTAGCCCCCAACCCCTCCAACAAAACATTACCACTCAACTCCTTCCCTTCTTTCTGCTCTTTATGAACCGTCGTAATCGGCCTAGACTGCAAAATATAAACTTTATTCGTCTCAACAGCAAACTCAATATCCTGTGGCTTCCCATAATGCTTCTCCAACTTCTGAGCAAAATCCGCCACCTCCAAAATCTCCCCATTCGTCAAAACCTGCTGATTACTTCTTTCCCGATTCAACTTAGCAATCCCATTTTCCCCACTCGCAGCACGAACAACAGCAATCTTCTTATCAGCAACTTTAACATCCTCAATCTTCAAATTATTACTAACCACATAATTATCCGGCTTAATCCTTCCACTAACAATTCCCTCTCCCAACCCAAAAACAGCCTCGATAGCAATACTCTCATCAGATCTAATCGGATTCTTAGAAAAAACAACACCGCTCTTCTCACTATCAATCATCTTCTGAACAACAACCGCCAAAAGAGCCTCCCTCTCAGAAAACCCCTTCTTACTTCTATAAAATATAGCCCTCGGCGTGTACAACGAAGAAAAACATCTCTTAACATGATCAATCAAACTCGCATCTCCTTTAACATTCAGAAAACTCTCTTGCTGTCCCGCAAAACTCGCATCAACCAGATCTTCAGTAGTAGCCGAACTCCTCACCGAAACAAAAATCGGCTCTTGAGCATTCTTCAAAATCTGCAAAGCAGTCGCACTAACTCCTCTCTCATCAACCTTCTCACTTCCCAAAATCTTATAAGACTCCAATATCTCCTCTTCCAAATCCTTAGGCATCTCCTGCTTCTCAATCAACTCCCTAACTTCCTTACTAGCTTTATGCAACTTCTCAGTATCATCCCTATCCAAGTTCTCCAATATCTCATAAATCATCTCCTTAATCCCGTTCTTACTTATAAAATAATTAAAACTATTCGCACTAACCACAAATCCTGGCGGAACCGGAAACTTATTCTGATACATCTCCCCCAAACTCGCCCCCTTTCCCCCAGCAATCAACACATCATCATTAGTCAACTCAGAAAACCATTTAACAGGATCCTCTTCCATCTTAACATCACCACTAGAAACTACCTTCTCTCTATTATCATTCCCATCACCTCTCTCCTTTCTCTCATTCCCATCAACACCCCCAACCACCCCTCTCTTATCCAAACCACCAACTCCAAACCCCTCCCCAAAAACCCCTGCCTTATTCACCGGCTCCTCATCAAAATCCAAACCCAATCCAGTAATAGCATCCTCAACCAAACCACTTATCACACTCTTCTTATCATCCATTTTCATATCAATTTTTAAATAGACAGCTAGGGATTTAATTTCCTTACCATCCTATCTTAGGATAACTTGATTATTATTTAAACTTTATGTAGCTAGAAATCAACAACCCCTCCAACTCAATAAGCACCCCAAATCTTTATAAACTTAAACTCATTATAAACTTCGCTGAAAAGCAGGTGGGCGGATTGTTGTTTGGTTAGTGCCCCAAAACTTGATTCTAGTACAGTATTAAATATAAAAAATAAAAAGATGGCAGATTGGAGTCAAGCATTACCTATACTTTTTCAAAATATAAAGAACGCTTTTCCATATAAAGAAATTAGAGTATACGAACAAGGTTTGAGATTTAGACTAGGAAATCCTACAACCGATTTAATTAAACCGCACTATTATTGGCACTGGCCAATTATAGGGGCTATTGAAAAGGTTGATTGCAGATATGATGAATTTGAATTCGGAAATTTAAATGTATTCACTAAGGATAAGCAATCATTAACAATCTCCGCTGCTATTGGATACAAAGTAACAAGTGCTAGGAAATACTTAACAGAAGTAAAGGAATTCAAGATTGATGCTGACAAAATCGCTAAGAGGCATCTATCAAGGAGTGCAAGAAGATACAATTTAGATGAAATATTATTTGACGGTTTTGAAGAAAACAATCCTATTCCTGTTGAACGCGAACTAGTGACCAGTGCAACTAGCACTTATGATGAAAGTTCTTCTAAATCTAGTGAAGGGCATCAAGAAGGAAATGGGTCACCAGAGATACCTAAAGATACAAATCTCTATGATTTATTTCAGGAAAGAAATATGTCGCGATTAGAAAGAAGTGTTTTTGAATCTTTGAGGACTAGATTCTCTGATTTTGGAGTTAATGTAATTGCAGTTGGTCTAACAGATATAGCGCAATCAATCCCAATTAGATTATATGGCGACTATGCTCAAGATATATGACCGCAAAACCTATTTAAACCTCTCAACCTTTCTCAAACAATAGTAGCAACAACATGCCAAAACAAAAAAAGACTGATACAAAAAACGAAAAGAAACTCCAAGAACACTGGACAAAAAAATACATAGTCCACTTGTTATTACTAATGGTCCTATTGCTAGCTCTACAACTATCTTTCACAATAACTCTCTCACTCAAACTCGCAGAAACAAACCAAGCTCTAGATTTCTACCAATCATCTACTAACCAAAAAATTAAAAACAACGACGCAGAATTACAAAGCAAGATAAATCAATTATCAGATTCCCTTTTACAAGCAAACCAAGATCTAGAAACCGAAATTGTTCAACTAAAAGCAAAAGCCAGCGCAGATTTCTCGGGAATAATAGAACAATCTATACCTTCTGTAGTCAGCATTAGAACAGACAAAGCACAAGGAACCGGGTTTATAATAACAAACGAAGGTTACTTAGTCACAAACGCCCATGTATTAGCCGGAGCAACCAGCGCAAACGCCCTAACCTCAGAAAGGCTAATCAAACCAGTGGCACTAGTGGGATATAATGAACAACTAGACCTAGCTTTACTAAAAATAGAGGGAGATTACAATTCTCTAAAATTCGATTCAATAGATAACGTACAAATCGGAGAAAAAGTAATAGCCATAGGAAATCCTCTCGGATTATCTTTCTCAGTATCAGAAGGAATAGTCTCAGGAAGAAACAGGCAAGGAATCAATCAATTACCTGCATACATCCAAACAGACGCAGCCCTAAACCCCGGAAACTCCGGAGGCCCTCTAATAAACACTGAAGGAAAAGTCATAGGAATAAATAATTTCAAAGTAACCGGCGACAATCTAGGCTTCGCCCTACAAAGCGACTACGTAGTAGACATGTTAAACAAGATAGCATTAAAAAATCTAAACCAAACAATTATCTAAAAATATAAATAAAAACAAAAAGAAATAGATTAAAAAAATAAAAATTAAATTTATTCTGTAGATTCCTCTTTAGCTTCCTCACCAGCATCTTCCGCAGGTTCAGCTTCCTCAGTAGATTCAGCCTCTCCTTCACTTGCTTCTTCCGCAGGTTCTTCAGTTACAGCCTCTTCAGCAGGACTCTCCTCACTAGCTTCCCCACCAATTTCCTCCCCACC
>CAZOQD010000005.1:0-14939 GCA_964581925.1 Candidatus Woesearchaeota archaeon | reverse complement strand
ATCCAGGAACTTACTCGTTCCTAAAATCAAAACTCCCGTTAACTTAACAATGCATCCCCTCCCTGTGCTCCCACCTGACATATGTCGTAACCTAGAACAGTAAACTAAAATCATTATAAACTTCATCTGGAGTCTTTCCGCTTAGGCTTGTATGCGGTCTAAAATGGTTATATCTCATTCTAAATAATTCTGGATCGTTATTACAAAACTTAATCTCTCGCTTGAAAGTTTGAAACAATCTCTCAACTTTTCCAGTAGTAGTCGGACTATGAATAGCTCCTCTAATGTGTTTTATTCCTCTTCTACGACACCATCTGTCAAACTTACTATGCTTACTTTTCAATCCATAAGCAGATCCATTATCGGATAAAATCTCTCTTGGTTTTCCATATAGTTTAATCAAATCATCTAAGATTTTAGTTACAACTTCTGTTGTAACTCTATTAACTGGAACAAAAGCCAAACTCTTTCTAGAACAATCATCAATAACTGAAACAACCCATTTACCTTCGATCTTTTGATCACTATGGTCAATTTGCCATAGTGAATTAGGATGTTTTCTTTGCCAGCGGATATATTTTATCCGCTTCTTTTTTCTTTTAGGAGGATTAGTTAATTTATGTTTGTTTAGTATTTTGTTAATAGATTTATGTGAAAGGTTGGCGAAGTAATCACATATTTTATTTTCTCCCCAACCAGTTTTAAACCGAATCTTTAAAACTCTTCTCTCAATTTCAGGAGTTATCTTCCTCTGAACAGTTTTAGGTTTTCTAGATTTATCTTTTAAATTCCATTTGTCATCATAATCTAACCTGTGCATCCACCTTTGAAGAGTCCTATTATGAATCTCATAATCATACTTAGCTTTGAGAATTTTTCTACATTGATTATAAGAATGTCCTTTTAGTTTAAGCTTAAAGAATTCCTTTCTGATTAATTCTTTTTTTATTAAATTAGTTCATTTTTACACACGAACTAATTTGTGGTACCTTACGACATATGTCTCTTCTGAGCACACTGCGCATCCCCTCCCAAACCTTTAAAAACCATTCCAACCATTCTTTCCCATATTAGAATGGCAAAAGGCTTATATCACCACTTAAGAAACGCATGGAAAAAACCAGACACCGCTAGACTCAGAGAGCTAATGATAGAGTGGAGAAAAGAACCAACAATCCTAAAAATCGATAAACCCACAAGACTAGACCGAGCTAGATCCTTAGGTTACAAAGCAAAAAAAGGATTCGTCGTAGTGAGAGTAAGAGTAAGAAGAGGAGGAAGAAAAAGAGAAACAAAAAACAAAGGAAGAAGATCAAAAAACACAACCAACAAAAAAGTAGTCAAAATGAGTTACAAATGGATAGCCGAACAAAGATCCCAAAGAAAATACCCAAACCTTGAAGTCCTAAACTCATACAACCTAGCCAAAGACGGAATCCACTATTTCTTTGAAGTAATCCTAGTAGACTACAGCAAACCCGAAATCAAAAACAACAAAGAAACAAAATTCCTCACAAAAAAAGCCAATCAAAAACGAGCCCTAAGAGGTAAAACCAGCGCCGCAAGAAAATCCCGAGGATTAAGAGACAAATCCCCAACAAACAAATCAAGACCTAGCGTGAGAGCAGGCAAGAGACGTGGGAAATAAAAACCTATCACCTAAAAACTATTAAATAAATTCTAAGAATATATTTTATGGAACTTAAACATATTAGCTTAAGATCAATTTCATTCGAAGGATATAATAATCATCTTAAATTTTGGGGCTTAGAATCTCAAGTTTCCCAAGAATTTAACTTTTGTGAAATAATAAACCCATTAATTTACCCAAATTATAGATCAATTATTGAACAATTTTTAGAAGATAGTAGTTCATACGCAATTAATGTGTTCAATGTATTCGAAAAAAATAAAAGTAAAACATATCCTAGGGAATATATAAAAAGAAGACAAATCCTAAAAATTGAAGAATTTGCAAACAATGAGGAATTTGAAAAAAGTGGGATGGAGTTATATTTCAGAAAAACACCTCAATCAAATATTCAAAGTTTATTCTTCAGAAAATATGGAGATCAAATAGTCAATTATGGATGTCATCTACTAAGAAGAAGATTATCTAATGACGCAAATATAAAATTACCAAGAAAAAAATTCTGCAAAGGAATCTGGACTCCCTATCAGTCCCCCTAAACCTATAAAAACCTACCAACCTTTTCTATAAAAAAGATGGACTACCAAACTCTAGCAAACTTATACGAAAACCTCGAAGAAAACCCTTCAAGATTAAAAAAAACTGAAATACTCTCAGATTTCTTAAAAACCCTAAAAAAAGACGAATTAGAAACTATCTATCTAATCCAAGGAAAAGCCTACCCAGATTATTCCGAAAAAGAACTAGGAATATCCGAAAAACTCTGCATCAAAGCCCTAAGCAAAGCCTCAGGACTTTCATCAGACATAATAATAGAACACTGGAAAAAGCTAGGTGACTTAGGAAAAGTAGCAGAACAAATCATAAACAAAAAGAAACAGAACACATTATTCTCACAAAAAATAACAACAAAAAAAGTCCTAGAAAACATCAAAAAACTCCCAGAACTCGAAGGCAAGGGAACTGTTGACAAAAAACTTTCATTAATCTCGGAACTCCTAACCTCATCATCAGGCAAGGAAGCAAAATACATCATCAGAACACTCATAGGAGATTTAAGAATCGGAGTAGCATCTGGAACAATCCGAGATTCAATAATAAAAACATTTTTTAAAGCAAATTCTAAGGAAAATACATCTAAGAAACCGTTAGGTGTCTTGGATTCTGAAAATAAAAAACAATTCACGCAAGCTGTCCAAGAAGCCTACGATAAAACAAGCGACTTCCTACTAGTCTTCGAAAAAGCCTCGATAGGTATAAAAGAATTAAAAAAAATCAAACTAAACCCGGGACATCCAATGAGACAAATGCTAGCCCTAAAAGCAAATAGCATCGAGGACGGATTCAAAAGAGTCGGTAAACCCGCAGCATTCGAATATAAATACGACGGATTCAGAATGCTGATTAACAAAGACGACAAAGGAGAAATCAAACTATTCACAAGACGTTTAGACGAAGTAACAAAACAATTCCCAGAAGTAGTACAATACATAAACGAACACATCAAAGCAAAAAGCTTCATAATCGAAAGCGAAGCCATAGGCTTCGACCCAAAAACAAAAAAGTACAAACCATTCGAAGCAATCTCCCAACGTATCAGACGAAAACACAATATAAACCAATTAGTCAAACAACTCCCAGTAGAAATCAACACCTTCGACATTCTCTACCTAAACGGAAAAAGCCTTCTAGAGCTACCTTTCAAAAAAAGAACAAGCCTCATGAGAAAACTCATCAAACCTTACAAACATAAAATCAGATGTTCACATCAAATCATAACAAGCGATGAAAAAGAAGCCCAAGATTTTTACAAAGAAGCCCTAAAAGACAACCAAGAAGGATTAATGATAAAAAACCTCACTTCCGAATACAGCCCTGGAGCCAGAGTTGGCCACATGCTAAAACTAAAACCATCAGAAAACGAACTCGACCTAGTAATCACAGCAGCCGAATACGGAAAAGGAAAACGCTTTGGAATCTTGTCTTCATTCACTCTATCATGCAAAGACGAACAAGGAAACCTCCTAGAAATCGGAAAAGCCTCAACAGGATTAAAAGAAAAAGAAGAACTAGGATTATCATACCAAGAACTAACCAACAAACTATTACCACTTGTAACCAAAGAATCAGGCAGACAAGTAACCATCAAACCCAAAATAATAGTAACCATAATCTATCAAAACATCCAACGCTCTCCAACTTACAAATCCGGATTCGCCCTACGTTTCCCAAGAATCACAATTGTAAGAGATGACATGGGACTACATGACATCGCAAAACTCAAAGAAATAGCCCATAATTACAACAGACATGAACTTAAAATTCATTATTAATCTATAATAACATTTCTTTCATCATTCAACCTATTTCTATAACGACTAATCTTCTTTTCAACACTACCTACATATTCAATCACCCTAGATGAATCATCAGTTCCTCTTAATCTAATATTTCCAACAACTTCCCTCAAATTATCTTCTGGAACATTCCCACCAAATAAAAAATATAACATAACATCATTACAAAAGTTATAACCAGCATGAAATATCTGAAAATCATATGGTTCCACCTTATCTACATCCCAGGTTGAAAGTCTATTTTTCCTTTGAAGACTCTGCATACTACTCACAACCATATCCAACCCACTAGAAACATCTAAAGTAAACGGCTCTCCCTGAAACTTCGGATTTCTCTGGATCTTATATAATCTACCTCTAATTTTCCCAAGATCCCGAACAGAATCCCTCAAATAACTCACTAACCTACTCGAATCAAATTCCATAAACTATATAATAATTATCTATTTATAATATTTATGAATCCAAAAAACAACAATCTCCATTTAAAAACCTTCCCCCACCAAAAACCAACCACCGTCGACAAAAAGACCAAGAAACAAAACCTTTATAAACCAAACCAATCTAGATTTATCATTAACACTATCAAGTAACAAATGGCAAAATCAAAAGTTTCTTCAAAAATCCAAAACATCGTAGCAACAACTTCTCTTGGTAAAGGCGTACCACTAACCAAATTAGCAAAAACAATCCCAAACACCGAATACAATCCCGAACAATTCCCGGGCTTAGTTCTAAGGGTCAAAGAACCGAAATCAGCAGTACTAGTCTTCTCCTCTGGAAATCTAGTCTGTACAGGAACCAAATCAATAGCCCAAGTAAAAGAAGTCATAGAACAAGTAATCAAAACCCTAAAAAAAATCAACGTCAAAATAACAGACAAACCAAAAATAACCGTCCAAAACATCGTAGCATCAGGAAGCATTGACATGATGCTAAACCTAAACTACTTATCACTAGAACTCGAGAACACAGAATACGAACCAGAACAATTCCCAGGCCTAGTTTACAAACTAGTCGACCCCCCAGCAACATTCCTATTATTTTCAAACGGAAAACTAGTCTGCACCGGAACCAAAAACAACCAACAACTAACAGACTCAATGGACCAACTCGTAGCAACCTTAAAGGAAGCAGAGAAGAACAAGAAATAAATAACAACTAACAAGCAATAATAAAATCAACCCATTCTAAACACAATACTTACATCCCCTTCTTTAAACCCAATAAATACTTATAAATCCCCAACCTCTATCTATCATACAAAGAAGGAGGACCCCAAATAAGAGATGTTTAACAACCAAAAAAGAGAATACTCACAAATCTCATATAAGAATTTTACCATTACCAATTAAATCAATATCCATACCAAAATGCCACAATCAAACACCGAAGAACTAATCGCAGAAGCAAAACTCTTTTTCGACACTTATAAAAAAGAAATAGGCGAGTCAATAAGAAAAGGTAAAAAAGTAATCTTTGTAAATTTTGACGACCTATCATCAAACTCCCCTGTCCTAGCAGAAGCTCTCATAGGAAACCCAGAAGAAATCCTCCAACTCCTAGAAACAGCATTAGAAGACACAGGATTAATCAAAACCCCAAGAATCAGATTCATCAACCTCCCAGAAACCCAAAAAGTACGTATCAGAACAATTCGTTCACACCACTTAAACCAATTAATCTACTTCGAAGGTTTAGTAAGACAAGCATCCGAAGTAAGACCTCAAGTTGTAAACGCCAAGTTCGAATGCCCTTCATGCGGAACCGTAATTTCAGTATTACAAATCGAAAAGAAATTTAGAGAGCCTTCCAGATGTTCTTGCGGAAGAAAAGGCCAATTCAGATTATTAAGCAAAGTCATGGTCGACGCCCAACGTTTAGTCATCGAAGAATCCCCAGAATCCCTAATCGGAGGAGAACAACCAAGACGTTTAAACGTTTTCTTAAAAGAAGATTTAGTAGAACCCAACATGGAAGAAAAAACAACACCCGGAAGTAAAGTCAGAATCTTAGGAATCCTAAAAGAAGTCCCAGTCCCTCTCCAAACAGGAGCAATCTCAACCCGTTTCGACTTAGCAATAGAAGCTAACAACCTCATCCCATTAGAAGCAACTTACGAAGATTTAGACATATCCGAAGAAGACGAAAGACAAATCCAAGAACTAGCCGAAGACCCAGAACTCTTCACAAAATTAAGAGAAAGCATCGCACCAAGTATCTGGGGCTACGAAGAAATAAAAGAAGCACTAGTCCTCCAAATGTTCAGCGGTGTAAGAAAAACAAGCCTTGACGGAACAGTCTCAAGAGGAGACATTCACTTATTCCTAATAGGAGATCCAGGTGTAGCAAAATCAGTAACCCTAAAATTCATATCCAACATAGCCCCCAAAGGACGTTACATAGTAGGAAAAGCGGCAACAGGAGCAGGAATAACAGCAACAGTAGTCAAAGACGAATTCCTTAAAGGCTGGAGTTTAGAAGCCGGAGCAATGGTCCTAGCAAACAAAGGAGTAATCTGCATAGACGAAATAGAAAAAATGGACGCAACAGACAGATCAGCAATGCACGAAGCCTTAGAACAACAAACCGTAACAATCTCAAAAGCTAACGTTCAAGCATGCTATTCAGAAGATACAGAAACCTTAACAGAAGAAGGATGGAAAAAATACAATGAAGTAAAAAAACTAAAAATAGCGCAATACAATCCAAAAACAAAAAAAATAAACTTCATCACACACAAAGGGCTCTATGAATATAATCACAAAGGAAAAATGTTCCACTTCAAAAATAAAAGAAACAACATACTAGTAACTCCAGACCACAAAATGCTCCTAAGAGAAGAAAGACACAAGCACTACGAGGAAATAAAAGCAAAAGACATCCCCTATCAAAGAATAAAAGTCCTCAACTCTGGAGAGTTCATCAACAAAAAAACAACTAACCACTTCATCTTACCTCCAATCAAACACAAACAAAACAGAAAACACCCAAAATACACTCATCAACACCAACCAAAAAAAATCCCATTAGACTTATGGCTAGAATTCTTAGGATACTATCTAACAGAAGGTGGAGTCGAAACCAAACCAACAATAGGAATCACACAAAAAAACAAAGAAAATATAAAAAAGATAAAATCCTGCTTAACAAAACTATCCTCACACATAGGATTCACCCTAACTGAGATAAAAAAACAAGATTACACAAAATTCAAAATAACAAACACTCAATTATCTGAATATCTAGAAAAACTAGGCAAAAAAAGCTATCTCAAAAGATTTCCATCTGAAAACATCAAACTATCCAATCTATCAAAAAACCAACTAACCATTTTATATAATGCTATGATGTTGGGAGACGGATCATCAGATAACAAGTCTTATGGATCAACCTCGCAAGAATTAATTGACACTTTCCAAGCAATAGCCTGCCTAATCGGAAAATCAGCAAATAAAAACCTCCACTATAAAAGAGAAAAAAGAGGAAACAGAAAAGATATGTATCGAATCTCACTATCAAACAAAACAGAACTTTGCATTAGAAAAGATTCCCAACATATAAAAGAGATAAATTACAACGGAAAAGTCTTCTGCTTCGAAACAGAAACAGGATTCTTCATAACGAGAAGAAATGGAAAAATAGCTATCCAAGGAAACACCCTCTCAGCACAAACCTCCGTTCTAGCCGCCGGAAACCCAAAATACGGAAGATTCGAACCATCCCAATCAATCTCCGAACAAATCGACCTCCCTCCCGCACTAATCAACAGATTTGACCTAATCTTCATCCTCAGAGATCTCCCAAACCAAAAACAAGACGACGCAATAGCAACACACGTCCTCAACCTACACCAAATGAAAGACAAAATACCAGACATCGAAGCAGATCTTTTCAAAAAATACGTAGCCTACGCAAAACAAAAAATAGAACCAAAACTAACCGAAGAAGCAGTCAACGAAATCAAAGACTTCTACGTCAAAATGAGAAAAGCAAGCCAAGAAGGAGAATCCAGATCCATCTCAATCTCAGCAAGACAACTCCAAGGGCTAGTCCGTTTAGCCGAAGCCCACGCAAAATCAAGATTATCACACACTGTAGACACCCAAGACGCCCAAGTAGCAATCAGACTAACAAACTATTATTTAATGCAAGTCGGCTACGATCCAGAAACAAAAACCTTCGACATAGACCGTTTCACATCCAAAATCTCCAGTAGCCAAAGAAACAAAATAGTCCTACTAAGAGAAACAATCAAAAACCTAGAAGACAAATTCGGAAAACAAATCCCTTTAGACGAACTAAGAAAAGAACTCAAAGACCTAAACGACAACGAATTCGAAGAAGCCATAGAAAAACTCAAAAAGTCCGGAGATATATTTCAACCTAAGACAGGGTTTGTGCAGAATGTTTAAACATTAAGAAGATTCAGACATCCGCTTAAATAACTCATCTAAATTCTCAAGAGCAGATCTCAAACTTATCTTATGAAACCTCTTATCATAGGAGGGATTACTAGTATGAACATAGGTACAAACATCAATATCTGTAGATCCATCCAACCTAGGAAAATTATTAGCATCAAGTAAGGGGTAAGGGCCAAACAAAACATTAGAATTAGAACCTTCAAACAACCTCTTATTTATTTCAAACAACTGAGGAGCATGAGCATCAAAGGGAAAAACATTAAAATGTCTTCCATTACAAAAATATTCACCAACAGGAATCTCAGCATCAAGATACTTACTTAACATCTTCTCACCTCTTCCCCATCCCCACCAACCCCGAAATCACCAAAACCACCACCATCCCAATCAAAACATCAGCTCTCAAAAAGAAACCATAATCCTTAACAAAAAACGGAACAGTAATAGCAAGATCCAACAACACCCCGACCACAATAAACAAAATCCCCGCACAAAGCCCATGCAAAAACCCACCCCCCATCCTAACCTTATAAAAATAAATCAAACTAACCAACAACGAAAAAAACACCAACAAAACAAAATGCGAAACATAATAAGCATCACCCCCCATCGGAAACCGAAACCCAAACAACAACACACTTACCTCTACAAATATCAACAACCACAACACAATTCCCAAAACTATCGCCCTAAATCCATTGAAACTCATAAAAAACCTATATCTAGTCCACTTTTAAACTTTATTATACTAAAAGAACACTCAATCACAAGAAAACTTAAATATCTCTCTCAACTCCTAACAAAATGGAATCTCAAATTCTAAAAATAAACGAACCAGCACCAAGATTCCAAGCCGAGGCCTTCCATAACAACGAAGTCAAAAAAATAAACCTTGACCAATTCAAAGGCAAATGGGTCATATTATTCTTCTATCCAGCCGACTTCACCTTCGTCTGCCCAACAGAACTAGGAGATCTAGCCGACAACTATCAAACCTTCCAAGACCTCAACGCAGAAATCCTAAGCATTTCAACAGACACAACATTCGTCCACAAAGCTTGGCACGACAACTCAGAAACAATAAAAAAAATAAAATTCCCAATGCTAGCCGACCCAACCGGAAAAATCTGCAAATCCTATCAAACCTACATAGAAGAAGAAGGCCTAAGCCTCAGAGGAACATTCATAATCGACCCAGAAGGAATCCTAAAAGCCTTCGAACTACACGATAACTCCATCGGCCGTTCAACAAAAGAACTAATAAGAAAAGTCCAAGCAGCCCAATTCGTCAGCCAACACGGAGACGAAGTCTGTCCCATAAACTGGGAACCAGGAAAAGAAACCCTAAAACCCGGCCTAGACCTAGTTGGTAAGATATAACTAACCAACTGAAAAAGCCCTAATATCAGCCCAATCTCCCCAACATTTTTTCGCAAGCACATAACTAGATACTGAAAATTCCACTCCCTTCAAATCATCTACCCCCCTATCAAGTTCAGACGACAATCTAGACAAGGTCATATGAAGATTATAATTCTCTCCAAAATACTCATCTAAAACATCACAATCATCCCCAACAACATACCTTCTAACAACCGAATAAATCTCATTATGTAATAAAGATAATTCACTACTCTTGGACAGCCTTAAAACTAAATTATCATCAAAAGCATCCAAACTCCCTGTTTTAACATCAAACCCTTGAAAATTGATCCTATCTAAATCTTCAATTAATTTCATTTCATTAGCATTATCACCAACAAAATAACAAAGAGTTGAATGCAAACCCATCCCCGGAATCACATCAAAAGAATGTCCAACAATGAGATCAGATAACTCTCTACTTGGATTAAAATATATTAAATACTTCATTATCAGAAAATACGAACATCAATTATAAACATTATGAAACCCAAATAATTCTACTCCTCCACATAAATCTTTATATACATTTTTCAACACCCTAGATTATGTTAAACAAAAAGATGCAAATTGAGGAGGGTTGCATCTAGGGAACCTAGGTTCCCTGGATTAAATATGCCAGATTTCAAAAAAAGAGAAATAGCTTACAAAATCCGAGTTGGAGACCTATTAAAAGGAAACCAAATCTTCGACCAATCAGCAGAAACAACAAACCCAAAACTTCTCCACATCGAACTAGGAACTAACAAACTAGTCAGAGTAAACCTAATAGCAAATATCACAGACAAATACCAATCCGACGGAGAAAAGAAGTTCGCCTCAATAACAGTAGACGACGGCTCCGGCCAAATCAAAACAAGAGTCTTCGGCGAAGACCTAAAAAAATTCGAGAACCTAACCCAAGGAGACACAATCCTAATCATCGGCCTCCTACGTTCCTTCAACGAAGAACTCTACATCCTCCCCGAAATAATAAAAAAACAAGACCCAAGATACCTTTTAGTAAGAAAACTCGAAATAGAAAAAAACCAACCAAAACCCCTAACAACCAACCAAAAACAAGAAATAAAATCCCTAAGAGACAACATCATCGACTCAATAAAAGCAGAAGAACAAAACGAAGGAATCGACAAAGATCAAATAATCATGAAATTCAAAGACTCAAAACCCGAACTAATCACCCAAGAAATCCAAAAACTCCTAGAAGAAGGAATTATCTACGAGCCTAGGCCCGGACGAGTGAGGTATTTGGGATAACCCTCCATCAAATCATTCCAACCCAATAGCAAAGCTTTTTAAAACCAATATATATTAGTTTACAATGAAAAATAGTTATATTAAAGCAAGAATGTCAGAACTCATAGTAGGTAAGACTGGATTCAATCCATGCTACAAAACATGTAGGGCACTTCTAAAAATATTAGAAGGTGACGAGGTAAAACAAAAACACAACAAATTCGGATTCGCCCTAGACCTATTAAAACTAAGAAAGAACCATCAAGGCGGCGATGGATACTCAGATTTAGTAAAAAACTACGTTCATCATTCTAATGGTGTCGCAACCTCCGAAGATATGGAAACATTTCTAGGTAGAAACTATGAACCTTGTACAGTAGATGAAGGTTTTATCGTAGCCCTAAGACATAGAAAGGGAAAAGAACTAGATAACATAGGACTATACACTCAAAATAAAGAACCGAGAAAAAGAAGACCTCTACTATTCAAACCAGACCAAGGAACAGGTCCAGTATTTACAACTCTTGCCGAATTTATTAGAAAGAACGGAAATCGTAAAACTACTACATTCTACAGACCAAGAACTGCTTAGAAATTCAAAACTCTTAAAAACCCTTATATTCTCAACTATTCATGGAAACCTACGAAACTCTATTAAACGAAGCATACAAAGACCTCAAACCCATCGAGAAATCTGACACAAGATTCGAAATCCCAAAAATAGAAGGCCACTTAGAAGGAACCAAAACAATCCTAACAAACTTCCCCCAAGTAGCCTCATACCTAAGAAGAGACCAAGACCACCTCCTAAAATTCCTACTAAGAGAACTAGCCACCTCAGGATCCATAAAAAACAACCGCGTAATCCTCCAAAGAAAAATAAACTCCCAAAAAATCAACGAAAAAATCCAAGACTACACCAAAGAATTCGTCCTATGCACTCAATGCAAAAAACCCGACACAGAAATCATCAAAGAAAAAGGCTTCTCATTCCTACATTGTTTAGCATGTGGTGCGAAGCACAGTGTGAGATCGAAGATATAAAAACTAAACTCAAATAAACCTAGAAACCTAATTATCTTCTAACATAAGAAACAAAACCATTCTCCAATCTATCTAATTCAGCATCATTTTCAGGAACAAGACTAGCACTAATGATTACATAATCCCCTATTTCTCCATTCTTTTTCTTAAGATCATATCTAGCCACATAAGCACTAAGCCCTTCAGCACTAACAAAATTCTCATAACCAAATCCCTGACTTTGTAATAATTCATCATGACTACCCTGCCTAGTTATAAACTCAGAAACTTTCTCCACACGATCTACAAGACTTTGATCCTCCCCTATATTCCTTCCTTCAACCATAACTATCAACAACACTCAAGGTTAATAAACATTCCTACACCAAATCCAATATTTTCCCCATCCCACCCCAAAAACCCCAATTCCACCCATTTTTCACCACTCCACTACTAAATCACACTTAAACAAACTTTATAAACCAAAAAAACATAGCTAAATCATCAAAGACCTTAAATTACAAGGGAGGATAATCAAAAATGGCTAATGGATATTGTGTAAAGTGCAAAGCTAAAACAGAAATCAAAGACGCCCAGAAGACAAAAACTTCAAAGGGAAAAGACATGATGAAGGGCAAATGCCCAACATGCGGAACAACTGTTTGCACATTCAAAGTAGACTAATAATTTTTATTTTTATTTTTTATATACCTTTCTATAGATATTCTTATATATCTTAACACCTAATCACACTTACAAGCAAGAGATAAAATAACACCCCTAATAAAGAGATAACTTAAATCACAAAGAGAACACTCACATAACTCTCCTTGTAATTACACATTACCAATAAAATATGCGGAGCTACCCAACAAAGTGGGTAGCAGAGCAACAACCAATCAAAATGCACATAAAAATACACGAAGCATACAGAAGCATAGTCGCCCTAGCCGACTCAGATATAATAGGTCAAACCTTCATAGAAGGAATCAGACAAATAGAAGTACGACCCAACTTCTTCGAAGGAGACAAAAAAACAAAGGAAGAAATAATCCAGATTCTAAAGGAAATGAACCAAGAAGACGCAACTTTTAACATAGTCGGAAAGGAATCAATCGAAACTGCCTTAGAAGCAGGAATCATTAACAAAGAAGGGATTATGAAAATTGATAACGTTCCGGTTGCACTAGGGTTGTTCTAAACCTTCATCATCAAGATACCTTTGAACTTCCCAATTATCCACATCATCTTCCGACCAATTTTTTTCCCAACCACTTCCTAAGGAAATATAAGTTCGAAAAGTCCCAGCTATCTCATCAACACCTACTCCCTCTTCAGAAAGTTCTTCCAATTTACCAATACTAGATTCTATAATTCCTGAATCAACCAAAGATTCATCAAAAGATTCAATAATGCAATCATTTTCATAAACCTCGGTTACATAAACCCCCTCCCGCCTTCCATTCATAACTTTGATCTTATTCCCCTCATTATCCCTATATTCCAATATTTTCTTTACCATTTTTACCCCAGACACCTTGAATCATCTCCTCCCTATATCTCTAGCCCTAAGAAATCCTTCTTCATCAAGGATCCTCCCAAAACCCCTATTCCTCCCAACCTCGCCAGGTCCAGCCTTAAACTCTTCAAATAAAGATTTCTCACTAGGATCTCCAGCATGATAAAACAAACCATCCTTCAAAGTTGCACCTATTAACAAAAACCCTTCATCATTCACATGAATATTACAACCAGTCAATAACCCATCATAAACACAAGTTTCTATTTGAAGACGAAAAGGCTTACCAATATGAAGGTTGTACTTATCTTCAATTCCAAGATTTCTATTTTCTAAACTAAATTCGTATTGATCATCCATTTTCAATTAGCCTCGTCTTTATTTTGATCCATCATCACATCAATCAAAGCATTATAAGCCCTCAACCAATATCCACGAGTCGCTTTTTCATCCTCCAGATTAGGTTCACAATCAATTAATCTCCACCCCATTTTTGAAGCATAATCCTGAATTGGTTGTGTTAATATATCATGATGATAAGTCGATGTCGCTAAAACAAACGGAATTCTTCTTTTATCCAACTCTTCAGCAACTAAAATCCCTAAAGGTTGATTATTCTCACTTCTCCTCATTGCAAGATCCATGACCCAAAAATTATCCACAACACTTAAATATTCCACTCTCGAATTTTTCGCAGCCAGCTTAGCAAATTCTTCACCCAACAATTCCCCAACTTGCTTTAATGCTTTTCCAATTGGATTTTTAGGATATTGCAATGTATCTTCCATTTTATTAGCAACTTGTTGTCCAACAGAAATTGTATTCGTTCCAATTTTATAAGGGAAGAAACAATCCACTATAGCCCCCTCCAAATCCCCAAACTCATAAAATGTTTTTGCATCATCATAATCCTTAGCAATAATCGGGTTAACAGATACACTTCTAAAATATTCTACAGCAGCAGAGCTAAACGCAGGATTATCTTCCACAACCATTAATCTTTCAATTGTTTTTGCCATTTTCTAAATTCTAAATATCTCTGCCTTCTCAAGTATTTTCTCCTCAGGAATACTCAAACTTCCATAGTCTACTCCAGGCCTTTTAACCCCCAATATAACATCTGAAATCGCTCCAAGCGTATAACTACCTGAACATTCTACTTTATACAATTCAGTTTCTCTGCTATTCCTAAACCCTCTCTTTCTATCCCAATCACAAGGACAAGCCATCAATTTAACCTTCATCCTTATATCATGGCCAAGACCAGAAGCAGCATTTCCAGGCCTATCGCCTCCACTAACCCC
>CAZOQD010000004.1:0-16451 GCA_964581925.1 Candidatus Woesearchaeota archaeon | reverse complement strand
CATGTAAGACCTGCTAAGCTCTCTGTCATGATTAATGGAAAGATAGCTATTAAAGGCGGACCTGAATTAGTTGATAATTTAGAGGAGAAAGGCTATGGGTGGATTGAAGAGGAAGAGCCTGCATTGAAACCAGAGGCAATGTAACATTTATATACTAGCTTTACGTCGACAAAATAACAAAATGAGGGTAATTAAAATTCATAAAATGTCTAATTTGCAACAAAAATCTTGGTATGATAACAGAATCTCATATGAAGAAGTATCACAATATTAGTTGTAGAGAGTATTCTAATAAGTTTAATTTGAAAAAAGGGCAGCTTAATCCCCATCATTCTAAAAATATGTCTGGTTCTAGAAATCCACGATATGGCGCTATCATTTCTGTAGAAACTAGAGAAAAAATAAGAAATATACATAAAACAAAAGGAACTTTCAAAGGCAAACTAAATCCGATGTATGGCAAAACTCCTACACCTAAGGTAAGAAAGTTCATAAGTAAGATTAATAAAATAAAAATGAAAGGTGAAGGAAATTCTTTCTATGGAAAGAAGCATACCGAAGATGTGAAAAGGAGGATGAGTGAAATAAGAATAAGGCTTGGATTATCTAAAGGAAAAAATAATCCCCTTTATGGAATAGGGCATACAAAAGAAACAAAAATAAAACAATCAAAGATAAAAAAAGAGTTTAATTTAAAATATCCTGAAAAAATCCAAATGCCATAATAGCAAGAAATTATAAAAACCAGAAGAACAAAAAAGGTGGCTACATTTCAAAGGGACAAATTAGAGTTTATGAAATTCTAAAAAAGAAATTTTCTGATGCAATATTAAATCATCCAATTAGAACAGATGATACAGTATATTTCGCTGACGTTAGCATACCTTCTATGAATCTGGGTAGAGTATGATGGAAAGTATTGGCACAATCCAGAAAAAGATAAGATTAGAGACCAAAAGATGCAAAAAGCTGGCTGGAAAGTTATTAGGATATTAGACAAAGATGCAGACAAACAAGAGAATTTTGAACATTACATAATCTCTAAAGTTGACAAGTACAATTAATCTTAAAAACCATGATTCTTAACATTTAACATGACAAACTCAATTTTCTTCAAAAGAAAAACAAACGACGGATTCTTCCTAACAACTCTTTTAGGAATCCCATTAGGAATCATTCTCATGTTAATCAGTTGGAAATTCATCTTCCTAACTCTTGCCTCAATAATCTTATTAATCTGGCAAGAAGACAATATCTGGAATTCTTTGAAGAAAAAATAAATCGCTAATTTACTCAGGACACTCATCCTCAGTATAATATAAAACCATTTCATCACGACAGGCTTCACAACTATTACCATAAGTCGTAGCACAAGGCCATCTCACACACTGTATCTTAGCCGGATCACTCCATCCACAAACAGGATCCAACCTTCTATTACAACCACTTACCCCTCTCTGTTCAGGAGTACAATAAACCTTCCCCTCATCAGGAACCTTTTCTCTCTCAGAAACTCTATCAATCAACTCATCAATATCTTCATTAGAACTAACCTCTACATCCATCCTCTCAACCAGATTATCCAAAACCCCAACCATTCCTTCCTGAGTTATAGTCCCATCTGCAGATGTAATAGGCCCATTAACATTCCTACCAATCCATTTCAACTCCCCCTCAAACTCCCACTTACCATTTACTCCTTCTGCCCCATCAAAATCCTCATCAATCAAACCCGGGAAAGCCAATTTATACAACTGAGGATTAAACCCTTCAATAGGCATCCCCCCACCATTTTCAACTCCTCTCTCAATCATCTCCTCCCCAAAATAATTAATAACCTCTAATGGAATATTCTTTTCACTTATCTCCCCTACATACAACACATCTTCATGCCTACATCGCCTAGGATAACTCTCCATAATCGGATTACCTGCCTTAACACAACTCAAATAATCATTAACCTCCTCATTACCAATATCTTCAATATAACTTTTAAAATTAAATCCCCTTAAAAAATAAACCCCTAGTAAAACAATCAAAACTATCAACGAAGCGATAATAATTGCAGTTTTTTTATCCATAAACATCCATATCATTAGTAGATTATAAATTTAACTAACTTCAAATCTCTCGTAACAAAATAGTAGTAAGATAACTTTATATATTCCAAAAATCTTACAAAATTAATTACTTCGGTAATTAGAGATGTTGAGCTTCGGTTTTTCATCTCTTTTCTTTTTACCCTTTTCATTACTAATTTCATCTCTCCCCCACCATCATCTCAAAAAACTTCATCACAAAAACAATCACTATAAAAACAAACGGAACCAAACTCCCAGGCGGAAGCCCATTCAACCAATTATCTAAATTTATCCATCCATTCCATTTCAACAAGAAAAGATGTATTGATATGAACAAAAGCGCAAGATAACCCAGCTTTTCTATAATCTTCCATTTTCTTTTACTCATAGATCTAGCCACCGATGGTAATGACGCAATAGCGACCACTGCAAAAATAAACAACGCCAAAGTTCCAAGCAACAACGACCATTGCCCAATCAAATTAAGAGTTCCCGCATCAGTATATATCTTCGAATACTGTTCAGGACTCAATAAAATAAAAGTTATTATAACATGCAAAACCGCAACCCCAAATCCAACAATTCCAAAATACTTCTGCATATAACATTTTCTAGCCCATGTATCAGGCCAAAATCTCTCAAGAGAACTAATAAGAAACGACATCCCAATCAAAATCACCGCAGAACTCGCAATCGCCTTATTAGCGATATATAAATTATAATCAAACCTCCTAAAATACAACAAAAGCGACAAAAGAACAAAAAAGATAACTGCCCACAAAATCGCACTCTTCCATCCATGCCTATCCGATCCAGATTCTACCTTCCCCTTTTTCATCATATACAAAAGAAAAAAGGTATTTTAAATGTATTGTTACCAATTTCAATAACATTTAAAAACACATTCATTCTACTAAAAATAAGCGCTGGTAGTTCAGTGGTAGAATCTTTGCCTTCCAAGCAAATGACCCGGGTTCGAATCCCGGCTGGCGCATTCAAACGCCGGACGGCACTAAGAATCTATGATTCTTTCAGCCGGCTGGCGCATTTTATATTTAAATCACAAACAGAAAAATGGAAGAAACAGAACACAAAGAAAACCAAGAACCAACTCACCACTCATCTAGAAACTTCGAAACTTGGTACAACAAAAACTACAAATTACTATTAATCATCCCTGCAATCCTATTAATCATCTCACTAGTCTCTCTAGGCTTATCTTACCAAAAAACAGGAGACTTCATAGAAAAAGACATAACCCTCACCGGAGGAACTTCAATAACCATAGTAACTCTAGAAAGCGAAATCTCAATAGAACAACTATCCAACCATTTATCTCAATCATCAACTAACTTTGCAATAAAGGAAATCACAGATTTAAGATCTGGAAAACAAAAAGCAGTAATTATAGAAACTCCTCTTTCAGCAGAAGAACTCAAAACATTATTAGAAGAATACCTCCAATACAATCTAGACAGCGAAAACTCTTCAATAGAATCAACAGGCTCTTCACTAGGCGAATCCTTTTACAACCAACTCCGAATAGCAATCATCATCTCTTTCATTTTAATGGCTCTTATAGTTTTCTTCATCTTCAGATCATTCACCCCCAGCTTCGCAGTAGTCCTCTCAGCCTTCGCAGATATTATAATGACTCTAGCTCTAGTTAACTTTTTAGGAATCAAAGTCTCAAGCGCAGGAATCACAGCAATCCTAATGCTTATCGGTTATTCCGTCGACGCAGACATCATGCTCACAACCCGTCTACTAAAAAGACACGGCGAAATCAACAGCAACTTATTATCAAGCTTCAAAACCGGAATCACTATGACCCTAACTTCCATCATCGCCCTATCCGTAGCCCTATTCATAACCCAATCCTTCTCAGCAGTCCTAAGCCAAATCTTCACAATCCTATTAATCGGTCTAGCCTTCGACATCATAAACACTTGGATCGGAAACGCCTCAATCCTAAAATGGTACATGGAGGAAAAACATAAATGAAAAGTCTAAACTGGAAAATCTGGCTATTAATAGCATGCATCTTAGCCTCGCTATTAGCAATATTCCCATTAAGTTTCCAAGACGGAGTCATGATCGATTCAGTCGGAATAGACTCTCTAGCCTATGAACAAGGATTAGAACAAGGACAAAAAATAACAAGCGTAGATGGGCAACCAATAAGAACCGTAGAAGAATATCAACAAGCAATATCAAAATTCCCAACCGAAGAAAATACAAAAATAACAATAATAACTGACCAGCTTACGGCAGTCCTCTATACAAACCAAACACCTCAAATTACAGTCAAAAAAATCGAGCTAACAAGAATAAAAACAGGACTAGATCTATCCGGCGGAGCACGTGCTTTAATCTCAGCACAAGACAAAAAACTTTCTAACAGCGAGTTAAACGATCTTATAGCAGTAACAAACGAACGACTTAACGTCTATGGTTTAAGAGACGTCCAAATCCGTCCAGTTACCGACCTTTCAGGAAACAATTTCATGTTAGTTGAAATAGCCGGTTCAACTCCCGACGAATTAGAAAACCTAATAGCAAAACAAGGAAAATTCGAAGCTAAAATTGGAAACGACACCGTTTTCGTCGGCGGAGACAAAGACATAACTTATGTAGCTCGTTCTGGAGATCAAGCAGGAATTTTTACATGCAACGCCCAAGAAGGAGGAAACATCTGCAGTTTCAGATTCACAATATCTCTAAGCGAAGAAGCCGCCAAAAGACATGCAGACATAACCTGCGAACTAGGAAGCAACTCAACCCTCCCTCAATACCTAGAAAAACCCCTCGACCTTTATTTGGATGAAGTTCTAGTCGACTCATTGCTAATAGGCCGAGATTTAAGATGTAGCGAAACAACTCAAATCCAAATCTCTGGTTCTGGAACTGGCTTCACAAGAGAAGAAGCATACGAAGATGCAGAAAACCAAATGAAACAACTTCAAACAGTCCTAATCTCAGGATCTCTACCTTTCAAACTTCAAATAGAAAAACTAGACACCATCAGCCCACTATTAGGAAAAGAATTTATCAACACAATTTTCCTAGCCGGTCTAGCCGCAATCCTAGCAGTAGGAATCGTAGTCCTCGTCAGATATAGGAACATAAAACTTTCCCTAGCCGTCTTACTAACCAGCCTTTCAGAAGTCCTCATAATCCTCGGAGTCTCAGCCCTATTCGCAAGAAACCTCGACCTCCCAGCAATAGCAGGTATCATCGCTGCAATAGGAACCGGAGTAGACTCCCAAATAATCATCTTAGACGAATCCCAAACCAAAACCCTATCCCTAAGAGAAAGAATCAAACGAGCCCTATACATCATCCTAGGAACCTACGTCACAACCCTATTCGCCCTACTCCCTCTTCTCTGGGCCGGAGCAGGTCTCTTAAAAGGATTCGCCATCACAACTATAATCGGAATATCTGTAGGAGTTTTCATAACCCGTCCCGCTTTCTCAGAGATTGTTAAGAGGATTTTGAAGGAATAGAATTAATTCTCATCAACCCCAACAATCCTTAAAAACATTCTCAGATTTACACCATCATGAAAATAGGAATCATAGGAGTCGGATTCGTCGGAGGAACCACCGCCGAAGTCCTCAAACCCTTCCACCAACTCATCCTCTACGACAAATACAAAGAACCCTATACAAATCCCGAACCCCTAAAAGAAGCAGAAGCAATTTTCCTATGTGTCCCAACCCCCATGAAACCAAGCGGTGAAATAGACTACTCTCCAATCCACAACTCAATAGAAACAATCCAAACAGCAACTATAAACTCTCCAGTAAAACCCCTAATAATAATCAGATCCACAGCAGTCTCAGGAACAACAGACAACCTAGAAAAAAAATACCCTTTCAAATTCGCCTTCAACCCAGAATTCCTAAGAGAAAAACACGCCTTAGAAGATATGAAAAACACCGATAGAATAGTAATAGGCGCAAACAACTTCGAAGACTTCCAAAAAGTCCAAGACATCTACAAACCCGCATTCCCAAACGCAAAATATATCCACGTCAACAACAAAACCGCAGAAATGATAAAATACGCCTCAAACACAATGCTAACCGGGCAAATAGCCTTAGCAAATGAACTCTATCAAATCTGCCAAAAAGTAGGAATCGATTACAACATAATAAAAAACACCCTATTACTCGACAAGAGAATTGCTAAAAACATCAACGTACCAGGTCACGACGGCGATTTAGGTTTCGGAGGAAAATGCTTCCCAAAAGACCTCAATGCCTTAATCTATCTAGCCCGAGAAAACCAATACAGGCCATACTTCCTAGAAGAAATCTGGAGATCAAACGAACGAGTCAGAAAAGACAAAGACTGGCTGAATATCACTGGAGCTACTTCGGGGAATAGTTTTGAAAAAGAAACCAACTGATATCAAACATATTAATTACCAAGTAGTAACATCATACAAAGGTTTATAAACTCTAATTTCATAAGCAAATCACAATGGCACTTCAACTTAACACAAGTCCAGAAACATACAAAGAATTTTACGGCAAGAATGTAGAACAAATGCCTGCCTTAATAGCTGAAGGCAGAGTCCCAATGAATGTTTCTCAATTAATGCAAAAGAGATTAGATGTTAGAAATAGTCGAGAGGCAGTTAAAGAATCTTGGATGGATAATTATTTTGATACAGGTGATACTGTTGCATATCATCCTGATGGAAGGGTAAAAGTTGTTCTTGATTCTCAAACATTGCGAGAGATGATTCCTGATACTGAAATAATTGGTGGAGCATTGCTTTTAACAGGAGATGCATACAATGCTTTGGAAGGAGAGGAATTCGCTAAGGGAAAACTTGGAAAGATAGGATCTCGGCTTTCAAAAGATGAAGTTAAGGCTCATCCTGTTTGGAAAACACTTGCAAGAGATCAAGGATTATTGAATGATTATGCTGATCTTATATTTACTGAAGGAAAAGAAAGATTTGATTATGATACTGTAATGGGAGTTTATCCTGATTCTGTTGGAGAAGATCCAAAGATGCGGGCGTGGCTCGTGGGCTGGCTTGGGGACGGGGCTGACGCGTATGGCGGGTACAGTCTCGGCAGCGTCTACGGGCGGTTCGCTGGATTAGCGCCGGAGGCGCTGAACGTACACGGCAAAGGTGTTGATTCTATTGGAAGATATACAATGGCAGATTTGCAAACATTAGACAAATCAATTCAAGGACTTGAAGCAGTTGTAAGACCTAAACTTTTAGAAGGAATTAAAGGATTTAGACAAAAGCTTTAGATCATCTATAAACTTTTATATCGTTTTTCTTAGAAAATTTTGTACTAGCATACCGTATTTATACGAAGTAGCTAGGTTATATGCCTTTTCACTATGGCAGCTTGCTGTTATTAAATTCAACCGCAACACCTAATGTCTTAAATTCATAAGAATTTGAGAGTCAGAAATCTTAATTTCTGAATTGTGAAGCGGTGGTGATACATTAAAGTGAAATGGCTACGGGGGCGTGGCTCGTGAACAGGCTTGAGAACAGGTCTAACGCGAATGGCAGGAACAATCTCGACAACGACAACGGGCGGTTCGCTGAATAACCTAGTATGTTAGTACTTCGCCATCCCACGCCCCAATTTTATTTTTCTTTCTTTCTTGATTTAACACCGGATAATACGCAGTTGATTTCATCATATGTTATTGAATTATCTTTTAACCTATTTTTTATATCCTTTAGTCGATCTTTTTTGCTATATATTCGGTAAAGGATTTTATATATTTTACTTTTTGGAAGAACTTGCCAAATAGATATCTGATTGTGTTCAATTAAATTAGCATAATGCTCCCAGATAGTTGACTCTTTCATATTTCTTTTGTTAGCAATATCTTTTACACTTAATCCATTACAAAAAAGGAACAATGTTTTTTGTACACTGAACTCCAATTCACTTTCATCTGTTTTTCTCACAAAATGTTGATGTTTCTTTATGTTTTTTATAAGATCTCTTTTCTTAAGAGGGAATGATTTATTGAACAACTTAATTTGGTTAGTTCGATATTTGTATGTGTTTGCATGAGATGCGTAGGCTAACCATCCTTGAAAAGACTCCAATACTTTTTCTCTGTCTAGTAAATCTTGGTCAAATAAAATTTTCATACGGTAGAATTTTCTTTCAAAGTTGTTCATGTTGCTTTTTCTCAAAAGCTTAAAATGCAGAAAGACTCGAAATCCTAAGAAATTTATTCCGTTTTCTAGATTAAGTACTTTTGATTTAAAGGGGTGCAATTCTATAGCTAATTTTTCCTTAAGAAAATTATCAATTTGTTCAATCCATTCTTTTAGTTGTTTCTTGTCATGGTGCAATATTACAAAATCGTCAACATACCGAATGTAATATTTTACTTTTAATTTGTGTTTTACAAATTGATCTAATTCATTCAAATATACATTCGCAAAAAATTGGCTGGTGATATTTCCAAGTGGCATACCTTTATTAGTTCGCATACTTGAAACAGTATTTGAGAGTATTTTTCTTATAAGCCAGAGAACTTTCTCATCATTTATTTTTCTTTTGATAATTTCTAAAAGAGTATCATGGTTTATTTCTTCAAAATAATGCTTGATGTCTGCTTTTAATACATAACAATCTATAGTCCCATTTTTTGAGACCTTCCTTTTGAATACATCAAATCTTTCTAGGGCCCTATGGGTTCCTTTTCCAATTTGGTTAGCATGAGAATCATTGATGAAAGAAATACTGAAAATTGGATCAATTATGTTGCAGAGTATATGGTGGACAACTCGGTCTCTAAAGGCTGATTTACTAATTTTTCTCGTTTTTGGATCACGATGTATGAAGTTTTTGAGTCTATGGGGATTGTAAGTCTGAGTTAAGAGCCGTTCTCTCAGTTTGAGAATATTTTTTCTAAGATCTTTCTCAAATCTCCTGACATATCGTTGCTTTGTTTTTCCTTTTCTCGCTTTTTTGAAAGCTTTAATAATATTGTTAAATGAGCATAGTTTATCATACATCAAGCATCCCTCCCACCCCTCAACCCCTTCAAAAACTCAATATTCCTTCTCACTCCAACCCCCACAGAAACCTTCGGCCGATACCCCAATTTCTTAATCTCCTCTATATCCAAATTAACTTTCTGAGGTTGCGCCACCTCCTCACCCTCCACAACAATCTTACTCCTACTATTAGTCTCTTTAATAATAAACTTAGCCAAATTATGAACCAACACCTCACTCTCCCCACTTATATTATACGCCTTATTCCAATCATCAGCGTTTATAGCCAACATCACACCCTCAACAAAATCCTCTACATAAGTAAAATCCAACGTCTTAGTTTTCGGATCCCCAAAAATAATCAAGTCCTTATTATCCAACGCATTATTAATAAAAATATTCATCAACCTATTTGTCCTATCCTCAACCGGCCCATAAACCGTCGACGGCCTGATTATAATATATTCAATCCCATAACAATCTCTATAAGCTTTACACATTTCCTCTCCATACGACTTCCCCGCAGTATAAGCATTCCTCTCCCTACTCAAAACCCTCGAAGAAGAAAAATAAACAACCTTTTTTATCTTATTTTTCCTACAAAACTCCATAACAGTATTTATATCATCCACATTACCAAAACCAATCTTAGGATTATCAACAATTTTATTAATCTTGCAAAGCGCAGCACAATGAATCAACATATCTACCTTCTCATCCTCCAAATCCAAATAATCCAAAATACCAACCTCCCTATCCTCCACCTTATCTATCCCCAAAACAATCTTATGCCCTTCTCTCTCAAGCCTTTCCTGCAAAAAACTCCCAATCAACCCTTTATGTCCCGTCATTATTATATTCATCTTCTTTCACATTCCAACTCTACTTTTTTTACCAAATAAATCTTTTTAAAGAATTATACTCTACACCTCTCATATGCTACCAAAATACCATCTCCTAACCGGCCTATTAGTAACCATCCTAATTTACACATTCTCTCCCCTAATCCAATTACCCCTAACCCTCTTCCAAGCCACAATAATCTTCCTCTCATCATTCCTAATTGACTTCGACCATTACTTCTTATACATATTAAGAGAAAAAAACCTATCCCTAAAAAGAGCAACCAAATTCTTCAAACAAAAAAGAAAAATCAGAATTAAAATGCCAATAAGAGAAAGAAGAAAACACAAACGCTTCATCTACATCTTCCATGGCATAGAATTCTGGTCATTAATCCTACTACTAGCCCAATTCTCATATTTATTTTACTTCGTACTTCTAGGTTTCCTAATCCACATGATCCTAGATTGGATAGATTTCATAATCCTAGGAGATCCAATAATCGAAAAATTCTCCCAATCTGCAACATATATTAGAAATAAAGGGAAGTTGGAATTTATTTAACTCCCTCAAACATTCACCACATTCCTAACTTCCTTACCCACAAACCCCTCAACATTCTCAATAGTCTCCCCCAAAACCCTCTCACGAGCCTCAACAGTACTAGCCCCAATATGATCCGTCAAAACCACATTATCCAAACCCATTAACTCCTCTCTAAATTTCTCATCAACAACATCCAACCCACATGAAATCTTCCCAGATTTAACCAACTCAACCAAAACCTCCGTATCAATCAACCCCTCCCTAGCCGTATTAATAATAACACAACCATCCTTAACCTTCTTCAAATTTTCCGAGAGCAAATGACGCGTACTCTCATTATAAGGCGCATGCAAACTCACAAAATCACTCTTCTTCAACAATTCATCCAACTCAACATATTCAAACCCCCACCGAGATCGAGCCTCTTCATTAAAAACCACATCATAAACCACAACTTCCATCCCAAACCCCTTAGCAATTTCAATAACCTTCAACCCAATCCTCCCACTCCCCACAACTCCCAAAACCTTCCCCCCAATCTCAACACCAAACTTGCTATTAATTCTCACAACTGCCAACAACAATCCAAAAACCAATTCAGCAACACTCTCTTCCGAATAAGAAGGAACATTACTAACAACAATCCCGCGTTCATTACAATAATCCAAATCAATATGATCAAACCCCGTACTCATCGTACTAATAAACCTCAAATTCTCAAACCTACTCAAAACATCCCTATCAAATTCTAAATCCAATCCAACAATCCTCGAAACCAAAACCTCACAATCCAAAACCTCATTTATATTCTCCTCACTCAAGGCCTCCCTATAAACCTTAACTTCATGATCCTTAAACTTATCTTCAGTAACTTTTCTCGTTTCATCCTCAATCAGAAAAAAAGCTATTTTCATTTTCTATCTTCTCCCTCATTACCATCTTCACCAACACCTTTTCCACCCTCTTCCTTCAAATAAAACTCCCTAGAACTCTTAGTCTTCTCTCCCAATCCATCAACCATCTCAATCCCCAACTCCCTACAAATATTACCCTCCGGAATCTCATCCTGAAATCTATCCCCTCCATTCGCAAAAACATCCGGCCTTATCGCCTTCAAAGACTCACAAATACTCCTATCCCCATCAATACTAATAAAAACCTCATCAACATATCTAATCGACTCTACCAATCTCTTTCTCTCTCCCTGATTCATAAAACCTGCTTTCCCTCTTTTCATAAATAACTGCTCATCATTATTCAAAACAACAATCAACTTATCTCCTAAACTCTTCGCAAGCCTAAAATACTCCACATGCCCAACATGCAACGGATCAAAATACCCACTAACCACAATAACTTTCATCTAACTACAATAAACTCTCCATTTAAAAATTTATATGCAACTAGCTAAATACTTATATATCAAACTAGAGATTTTACCCTATGGCAAAAGTTTTAGTCACTGGAGGTGCCGGTTTCATAGGTAGCCACTTAGTTGACAAATTAATCGAAAAAAACCACGAGGTAATAATCTTAGATAATCTCACCGGAACAGAAAACAAAATCCCCGATTATCTAAACAAAAACGCCAGATTAATCAAAGGCGACGTAAAAAACAAAGAACTACTAGACCATCTAATTAAAGACATAGATTACATTTTCCACAAAGCATCAAAAGTAGGCATAGCTCAATCAAACTACGAGGTAATAGATTTTGTTAAAAACAATTCCTTAGGAACAGCAACATTACTACAATCCATCATCGATTAAAAAAGAAAACCAAAATTAATCTTCGCGGCATCAAACACGACCTACGGCGAAGGAATTTACTTCTGCGATGCCCACGGTCAGTTTCATCCAGAAATCAGAGACGAACTAGATATCAATAATCACGGCTTAGAACTTACTTGTCCAACCTGCCACAAACCATCAGGCCCTTTCCCAACTTTAGAAACAACAAAACTAAATTCAAACTCAGTCTACGCCCTAACCAAAAAAAACCAAGAAGAATTAGTCATCTTCCTAGGCAAGCTATACAAATTCCCTGTAGTAATCTTAAAATATTTCAACGTATTCGGCCCCCGTCAATCTCTCTCCAACCCCTACACCGGAGTTTCAGCAATATTCACATCAAGAATAAAAAACGAAAACCCAATTGTAATCTACGAAGATGGAAACCAAACCCGCGATTTTATTTACATAGACGACGTCATCAACGCAAACATGCTAGCAATGAACGATCCAACCGCCGACTACGAAACCTTCAACGTAGGATCAGGAAAACCAACCACAATCAAACACATAGCCCACGAACTCTACTCAATATTCAACAAACAACCTCAAATACAAATTACCAACCAATTCCGAAAAGGAGACATCAGACATTGCATCGCAGACAACACTAAAATAAAAAGAATCCTAAACTGGCAACCAACCATAAGCTTTGAAGAAGGCCTAAGAAAAATGGTAGAATGGTCTAAACAACAAGAAGCAAAAGATGATTTCGAAATCGCAAACAAAGAATTAAAAGATAAGGGATTGATTTAACAACCAACATAAAATGTCAGAAAAAAAACTAACAATTCTAATTCCTGCACACAACGAAGAAGAAATCATAGAAAAAACAATAACCATCTTCAACCAATACCTAAAAAAAGAAAACATTCCCCACGAAATCTTAGTAATAAACGATCACAGTAATGATAACACCGAACAAATCCTCATAAAATTAAAAGAGCAAATCCCCGAATTAAACTACATCAACAACAACTACTCAAGAGGTTTCGGCTCAACAATAACCAAAGGCCTAAGAAATTTCCAAGGAGATTACTTAGCCATAGTCATGGCAGACCTCTCAGACCACCCTGAAGACATCAAAAACTTCTATCATGAAATGAACAAAGGCTATGATTGTGTCTTCGGCTCACGTTTCATCAAAGGCGGCAAAACAATCGACTACCCTCCCCACAAACTAATCCTAAACCGTCTAGCCAATATAATGATAAAAACCCTATTCGGAATAAAATACAACGACACAACCAACGCCTGTAAGATGTACCGAAAAGAAACCATCAAAGGCCTAGAACCCTTCCTAAGCAAACACTTCAACCTAACCGTAGAACTCCCACTCAAAGCCATAGTCCGAGGCTACTCATACTCTGTTCTCCCAAACCGCTGGAAAAACCGAACAACGGGCATAGCCAAATTCAAGGTAAAAGAAATGGGCTCTCGTTATTTCTTCATAATCTTCTACTGTCTATTCGAGAAATGGTTATCTCAAGGGGATTACCGGAAGGAGAATGGGGGTTAAATCAGTTCTATTTTTTTGTCTCAACTTTCTTGCATTAAATAATTCCTAATCTCCTGCTCCTTAATCTTCCTCGAACAAAAACTTTCTGGACTAATTGCTAATTTATCTTTGACCAAATCTCCATCGTTAGAAATAAAAAAGTGACAACTCAATAACTCAGATTGTGCTAATAATAACGAATCTGGACCTCCATGAGCCCTCAATATAAACTCAATAACTTTATAGAAATCAGCATCATTTGATAAATTTATTAGTTTGTTCTCAATGAATATTGATTGAAATATTCCCAACTCATTATATATCTCTTTATTTATCTTATCCTCTGAAGCTTCATCTCTAATATATTTTCTTCTTATCTTTCCCCAGAATTTAATCGGAACCCCAATCTTATTCAGCTCTTCTAAACATATCTGATCAATAACAATTTCAGATACTTCACTTAATGCATAGGAAGACGTAAAAAATGAAAAATTAGGTATTTTGGCTTATCTAATCGATTCTATTAGCCCATAAGCAAAAAATGCTCCAGGATTCTTATTGACGATTTGGCTAATATAGTCTTTTTTATTTCTAGCTTTACCAATTAACCTTTTAATCAATATATAGTTAGCAATTATATTTGAATCTATAAAACACTTGGGCATAATCCCTATCTCCTTCTCTTTGGAGGAACCCACACCTTAATTTTCCTTCTGTGTCCGCTAACACGAACCCTTCTACCATTCCTATAAGTGTAATATCCAGGAACTTTAATTGAAATATATTTATAGGGCATTTTATCACACTCTTTTATGTTTATTAAATAACCATTATTCTTTTTTAATGTTTCCATTATTTTATTTTAATCTCATCATCTCATTTCTCCTTCAACCCCCCCACAATCCCCCCAATGATCTCCCCAAGCCTCTTACTAATCCTCCATTCCGGATAATCTCTCTTAAACTTCCCCATATCAGTATAATAACAAACATGATCTCCTTGCCTGTTCCTATCATCATAACTATAATTCAACTCCAACCCATAATCCCTTTTAAGAATCTCAACAATCTCTAAAACCGAAGCCGCATTCTCCTTCCCTCCACCAATATTATAAACCACTCCCTTTTTAGGATTCAAAAAGAAATGATAAAAAGCATTAACTACATCAAAACTATGAATCTGATCCCGAACCTGCTTACCCTTATACCCAAATATTGTATAAGCCTTACCATTAACTGCACAATCAATTATGTAAGTCAAAAACCCATGCAACTCCACAGCCGAATGCTGTGGCCCCGTCAAACATCCTCCCCGAAACACCCCTACATTCAAATTAAAATACTTACCATATTCTTGAGCCATCACATCAGCCGCAACCTTACTAGCCCCAAACAAACTATGCATACAATTATCAATACTCATTTCCTCGCCAATCCCCTCACCACTCACCCCCAACATCGACTGATCAGAAGCATAATCATACCTCTTATCTTTCTCAACAATATTAACCTTATTAGGATTATCCCCATAAACTTTATTAGTAGAAGTAAAAATAAAAACTCCTTCAGGAGAATATAACCTAAACCCCTCTAACAAGTTCATAGTAGCACCAGCATTAACATCAAAATCTGTAAAAGGCTCCTTAGCCGCCCAATCATGAGATGGCTGAGCAGCCGTATGAATTATAAGATCAAACCTATGCTCATCTAAAAACCTCAAAACCTCCTCTCGATTACGCAAATCAAAATAAAAATTCTCAAAATCCCTATTACTCTCTAAAGCCTTAATATTTGCAGTAGTATCTCCCTTATCCCCAAAAAAATACTTCCTCAGATTATTATCAATTCCATAAACCATAAAACCTTTATCAAGAAAATACCTACAAGCCTCCGAGCCAATTAACCCCCCACTACCTGTTACAAGTACCTTTTTTTTATCTTCCATGAAAAAACATACAATATTTCATTTAAAAGAATTATTACACTAGAAATCCAACAACATTTCTACCTTCATTTTTTCTTAAACGTCCACAACAACGACCCAAAAAAACTAATAGGAATACTAACTCCAGTACCAATCAAGCTAGCCACATTAATATTAACAACATTCTCTCCAGCCAATTGCACAACCAACACACTAGCCCCTAAATTAACTAAATTAGCAATAACATAAACCACAATATAGGGCAAAACCTGCTTAACAGCCCGTTTATGCGTAGCCCCAAAAGTAAGCCCCCTATTCGCAAAGAAATTAAATATCAAAGCTATAGAAATCGACAAAACACGTGCAACAACAAACGGAAACCCCATATAAAAAAACAAATTCACAAACGCAAGATCAATCACCAAACTCAACCCACCAACTATGCAAAATATAATGAACTTTGAAAATACTTTCATAAAAGGAAGAAATAACATACGTTTTTAAATCTAACAGCCCCTACAACACCCACTCCAAATACTTACTAGCATCAATATCCACATATTCTTCCCTAAACTGTTCCTTCCCTGTATACTCAATCTCCCATATCTTAATTGGACCTTGCAACCCATTATAATAAACGAAATCCGGCAACGCCATTCCTTGACCTCTTAAATCACTAACTACAAGCGAAGGCTCACTTCTAACCAATTTAAATCCATCAAAGTTATCAAAAGGATCATTCATCAAATAAACTTGAGAC
>CAZOQD010000003.1:14895-21242 GCA_964581925.1 Candidatus Woesearchaeota archaeon | reverse complement strand
ATTTCTTTGAGGTACACTTTTAGCACATGTTGCTTATAAGTCTATGATAAGAAGCTAAAGTATGAAACTAGACCCCTACAAACACGAATTAAGATACTTCAATTGGAAGTCTAAGATAGGAAATAAACTTCCTGAAATAAGTGATTCTAGTTCTAAATTGATACTCAATTATATATTTGATATGGAGAAAGGCCTAAATGTTTCTTCTGTTAATAAAAAAGGCTCAAGAGGATTTCCAAGATTGAACAATTTGAGACAAAGATTAATATTCTTATGTAAGAAATTTCAAGAGATGTATGATCTTGATGATATTTCTAAAATTACAGAAGAGCAATTATTTTCTTTCTTTAATAGCATGAGAAATGGGGAGATAAAAACTCTTGATGGCAAGACCTACAAATCTGTTGCTGATTATATCAAAGTTTTCAAATCTTTTTGGCATTGGTATCAAAAAGTTAACAAGAAAAATGGGAATGGGATTATAGATATAACTGAAGATCTTGACACAAGTTCTGAAAAACCCAAGTGGGTTTATCTTGATGAAGATCAAGTTAAGAAATTGTGTAATAAGGCAAAACCCGAGTATAGAGTTTTTATTATGTTTTTATTTGATACTGGAATGAGAGCTCCTTCTGAGCTTATCAATATTAAAGTTTCAGATTTTTTGGATGATTATAAAGAACTATTTATTAGAGATGAGATAAGTAAGACTTTTGGTAGAAGGATAAAACTTCTTATTTCTTCTGAATTAGTTAGAGATTTTGTTAAAGAGAATAATCTAGAACAAGATGATTATCTGTTTAAGATCAGTCCTTCTGTTGTTAATCGCTACTTGAGAAGGCTTGCTTTGAAAGTTTTTGGAGAAGGGGTTAGTTTAGCTGGAGAGAAATATTCTAATCTAACAATGTATGATTTTGGACATGTTTCTTGTTGTTATTGGCTCCCCAGATATAAATCTGAGAGTGCTTTGAAGTATCGTTTTGATTGGAAGAAGTCAGATAAGATTCATTATTATTCTGAACTTCTTGGTATGAAAGATACAATTCAAGAAGAAGATTTGTTGATCGATGTTACAAAGACAGAAATTGAAAAAAGATTAATAAGTTCCGAAAGGGATAATGAAGTTTTGAAGGAGAGAGTGGCTAGTATGGAGGGGCAGATGAAGGAGATCTTGGGGGAAGTAAGGAATATAACTAATAGACTTGATAGATAGTTCTAAATATTGGGATTTGCTTTCCATTTTATGGGATTATGGGAAGATCTTGAGGTATTAGAAGGTAGTTCTTACAATGAGAAATATAAAATATTCTTAGATTTTTTCACAAGTTCTAGAGATAAGAGTATTGAAGAAGAGGTTTTAATAAATGATCTAAATCGTCTAACAGATAATAATCTAAAAGAGGAAATATTAAAGAAATTATTTGTTTTTAAGAAGAAAAATACCACATCATTTATCCATTGTCAATTTATTCCAGAAAATGATTTTGATTTATCAGTTAAGGAAGTTAAGAAAATAGTTTCTTTTTTAAGAAAGGAGTATGAAAGGTCTAGAAAATTTAAATTGTTTAGTTTTTATGAAAAGGATCAGAATTTAATTAGTCTCATAAAAGTTCAAAACAAAGAAAAGGAAGAGTTGATAGAGAAGATTACCACAAATCAAAAAACTAAACTCACAAGATCCATAATAATAGAAAGAAAGGGGAATTTAGAAGAAAATAAAAAGATTCAGAAGCGAGGAATGTTAATAAAAAGGATACAATTGATAGTGAACTTTTTTAGAATTCATATGCCTAAGAAGTATGGTTCTCTAATTCCTTAGATGATAATATAATTGTAAAGTAGTAACAATAGAAACACTTAAATACCCATAAATAGTTATCTTCCTATAAAAATAAGAAGAGTGTTGATATCAATTAAGATGGCAATACCAAATTTGACAGAAATACTTACTGATTATGAAAGTGAAACAAGAAAAGTTCAAGATGGAATTATAAGTACTGTACTTAATACTGGTGATATTGAAACTATGTCTGCTTATGGGGATTTCTTAAGTGAACTAGATACATATGTATCAGGTAATGAAGCTTCAGGATTAGCAGGTAAATTTAACGAATTAAAGGAAATTTTCCAATCTACTTCTGAAGAAACAGATAATGGTAGTGCTGATCCTTCTAAATCTCCAACTAATTATGTAGAAACTGGAGTAAAAGAAACTACCTCAGATAATGGTAATGCAGAAGAAGGTGGGGAATGGATTACTCAAAAAGAAGCATATGCCCTATGGAGAGCAAAAGATGGGGAAGCTGGAAGGGAAGTTTTAGAGGAAAATGGTTCATATTATTTTAGATTAACTAGGTCTAGTGGTAAGGATGATATAATTGTTAAAGGTCAGAGAGGGGATAAATTATATAATAAGGATAGTTTATTAGAATATATTGATGCTTACGAATATCGTGGGGCAGATGCTTCTAAGAGGTCTAAGGGAAATATTTCTAAGAAAAAGGGAATGGATTCTAAAAGTAATGAAGATAATGTTAATCTTGAAATTAAAGTTGTTGATGTAAGTGCTTTAAAAGATTCTGCAATGTCAGAATATGGAGAATTTATAACCCCAAAAGAATCAATAGCATTATATAGGGAAATTGAAACTAAGATTGAAGGATTAGACAACTCTAAAACTAATGATACTGCATATAGAGCAAGAGTATATGAGATGTTAAAAAAAGGCGTCCAAACTAATGGTGAAGAAGGAGTTAATCTGAGAATATCGAGAGATCATTTCATTAGTGGAATTGGCGAGAAGATTAATAGAAAACTAGGAGCTAGTAAAACTAAGGTAAAGAAAATAAAGAAAAGATCAAAGAAAAGTAGCTCTACTAAAAAAAAATCAGAAAGCAAATATTTAGAATATAAAAATTCGATAAGAGAAGGAAAATCTCATGAAGATACAAAAGAGACCTTGGGGATCGATAAGATCTTAGCTGATAGCTATCGTAGATCTTATGCAAGATGGGGAAATAAATAATAGACCTATAGAATATAATATAGATTATAAAAATGAGTGAACCAAAAAGCGCTGAAAAAAGAAAAGATTATGAAATATTTCATGAATATTTAGTGGCGACAGAGGACAAATCGGCATTAGTAAAGCATTTTAATACAAGTACTTTAAAAGATTATGCTACCGGAAGAACCCCTATTCCCAATATTTCCCTTTCCAAGAGACAAAAATTATATGAGATAACTGGACTTGATATTTTTAAGGATGATTTTGATCCTAGTGAATTTGATCCAAAAAAAATAATCTCTGGAGAACAATCTAGACAGGTCTTGAAATCAAAATTAAAATATGATGGGATTAGTGTCAGGAAACTTTCGAAAGATTTGAATGTGAGTAGAGATAGACTTACAAAATATCTTGATGATAAACCTCAAAATCAAGATGTTAAAGAAATAATTGAAAGGGGTTTAGTAAGTTATTTTTCAGATGAGAAAAGTGATACTGCTGTTGTTCAAAATTCGGGATTAGTTAATAAATCATTAGATTCCTTAGCTGAAAAACCGGATTCAGTAGTATCTTTAATTAAGGGTTTATATGCTTCAATAGATGGACTTAAGTCAGTTATTTCAGAAAAATCTCCTGAACAAATTAAGGCAGAATTACTAGTCGATCCAGAAACAAATCTTGAATCTAGGATAGGGCAAGTAACAACTGCTATTGAAGTATTAGCAAATCAAGTAGATTATTTTAGGGGAGCTTCACAAGATGAAAGAGAGGAACTTGCTGAAAAAATAGATCCTGAATTGTGGGGATATGTTACAGGGATTTTAGGAAGAATAGATCGACCGGCAGGTGCTGAAACAGTATTAAGATTATTGGATAGAGATAATTTAGGGAAAAAATAAAATGACAAAAGGAAATCTTCAGATAAGTGAACAAGGTCAAAATAGGCTTATAGTTGAAATGGCTGGGCAATATGGGACTCGCCCAATTGATGCATTGAAAGAGTATGTAACTAATGCTGTTGATGCTCTATCTGGTGTAGAAAATGGATTGGTTAGTGTTTTATTAAAACCAGATATTAATAGTATTGTCGTTCAAGACAATGGTATGGGAATGAGTACAGAAGAATTGGAAAGACTTCCAATATCCATTGGGGAATCTGCAAAATATGATAAGGTTGATCAGCGTGGAGAAAAAGGGGTAGGATTACTAGCATTCGGATCACTTGGAATGAGAATGCATATCATTTCAAGACAATCACGTGGTGATCAATATGGATATTTGAGATATGAAATTTCTAAGAATAAAGAGAATATTACTTATGAACTAAGTAGTGTTAACGATAGAGATATGCATAATTTTGGAGGTTCATTTAATTATGGAACACAAATTTTAATAAATGTTGATGAAAAAAAATTTAGAAATAAATTTAAATCAACTTTAGTTAAAGGAGAACTTCAAGAGATTTACCATCCATTGCTTTGCGAAGATGAAATAGGTTTTGAACTTGAAGTTGGTGATAAGAAAAGAGAGAGAATTCTTGCAAAGAGACCAAGAGGCGCATCAATTATCGATGAAGATGTAAGCTTTCAAACAAGAAAAGCTAAGGATCTGGTTGATCATGTCTTTCATGTTAATCTAAATTTTGATAAAGATACTGATTCAGGAAGAATTGGAGTATATAGTAAAGGAGTAATGGTTTACAAGAGTATCTTAGATCTTGATGAAGATTTAATACAGGGATGTGAGTTGTGGAAATGTCGCCAACTTAAGGGATATATTGATGATCCAAATCTAACACTTACCATAGGAAGGGACAAAATTGATTCACAAAGAAACAGCAATGCATACAATGGATTAGTTGAAATGTTGGTGAGTTTAGATGATCTTTACTGGCCTGGCGTTGAAGAAAGATTAGAAAAAAGTAGAACCGAAAAAGATAGAAAATTAATACATACAATACATAGTAAACTTCAAAGAGTTTTTGAATATGAAAATTTAGATCCGTTAAATAAGAAGGCTAAACCTGAGTCAGAAAAACAAACAATTGATTGGGGAGTTCATGAAGATAAGACTGAGAATGTTCCAGAAAGAAGAAAAAGGAAAAAAAGAACATCTCCTTTTGGAATGCCAGAATTATCAAACTTTGAAATTGGTGAAAGAGATCTTAGAAGCCGTCTAGAAGACAGAACTGGAGAGGCGCCGTTTATTAGAATCAATGAAGGTCATGAAGATTATCAAAAGATTGTTGTTGAAAAACCTCAATCAGCAGAAGCCGAATTATATATTGTTAGAGCAATGGCAGGACCTATGGCACTCTGGGAGAGTACAAAGGCTGTTGAAGATGGATCAACTTATGTATCTACAGAACAGCATATAGAGAAAGTAATGAGAAGAACTGATGACTTAGTTTATAAGTTGATAGTAAAATAGACAAGACAAAGACTTCTATAGCAATATTTCTTTTGCGATTACTAATTATTTTTTAGCTACTTTTGATGGAATGGTATATGAGGATCAAATTGATACTATGGGCATTACTGATCCAAAAGAGCTTGCTAGTAGGTAAATTGGTTTTTTTCTAAGTATTGCAAGGTAAAGGTTACTTCTACAGATGAATTTTTAAAGTAGGAAGATTTTTAAGCATATACTTTAACACATATTATAGAGGTGATAGAACCTCGGATTAGTTCTGAGACCATTGAAAATGAAAAATCCAATTGCTAAATTAGAAGATAAGATAATTGAAATGAAAGGTATAACTGGCACTTTATCTAAGGGCAGTTATGCTTTAGCTAAAGGAGCTGTAAATGGATTAGAATTAGCATATTCCTTGCCTTATCTTTTTAGAAGATTTGGTGGCGGAGACTTTTTTGGAGAAAGAGCAGATGGTATTAATATGACTGGAACCTATAATTTTATCCAGGGAATGAGTGGCTTTTGTAGTTTTATGGCAGGAGGATTTATGCCTATTGCAATTGCTATGGAAAGAGATCCAAGATATTTGGCAATTCCCATACTAACAAATGCAATTTCGGCAATTCCAACTATTAAAGAGAAGATACAAAATAATTCTTATGCTAAGAGAAATGGAAAAGATGCAGTTCCAATTAGAAGAGACTTGTTTTCTCAGATTAGTGAAGGAGATCTTAGGCATCATATGAAATTTGATGAGATAGGGGTTGATGAACTTAATTCTCAGTCATTAGTAGATATTGGATTGGAGACCTATGAAGGAGATTCATTAATGAGCAGTGGATCAATAAAGAGCTTAGCTTTTCCATATCAACAAGGAGATTTTGATGATTCTGTTGAAGAGTCCAATCTTGGCAGGATTTTAGCT
>CAZOQD010000003.1:0-14885 GCA_964581925.1 Candidatus Woesearchaeota archaeon | reverse complement strand
AGCTGAAGCAAGATTGAAAACTTCTGATTCTGAAGATTTAGGGGTAAGAGATATTTTAGGGTTAGCTAATCTTTACACCTCTGTTGGAGATTATTTTAGGCTTAGAACTAAGCCTGGTAAATCAAGTGTCTCTATGTATGAAAGAGTACAAAGACCCTATGAATATTGGTTTTATTTCATCCATGAGAATATATTCTGAAAAGAATCAACTCCCAGATTATGTTAGATCATTTACTACACCTGGATCAACCAGCGCCGACGGAACAATATTTATACAGTTGTCCGAAGGAAAAAATCCAGTTTTCCTTGAAGTAATAATTAAAGACAAAAAAAGATCTTCAAGACTTGTTAGAAATATAAATACCAAAGAACTAGAAACTCCATCAGGAACTCTTTCAAAGAAAATCATTGGATCAGGTAACGGAGATAATAATTTTGGTACTATTTACAATTTTATATTTATCATTCTATCAAAATATATCAATTCGCAATCAATTCCAATTTACAATTATCAATAGATCTTCCATTTAAAGTTGCAACTTCAACATAAACATTTTTTAATTGACCAATTGCAGTATTAATTGGTAAATCTTCATAACATATAGCAGGATGAAATAGAACTGAACTCGGATCCGTCTTTTCTGTTGAAACTCTTATACTTGCTCCATTTCTACTAAAACTTAATATCAACCTCTCAGATCTATAAAACTGAATATCTACAGGACCATTACCTAAGACTAACTCTTCAGCAACATCCAAAAATCTCAATTCGTTAAAAAACATATCCGGTCTAAAATACTCCTCATAGTTATTATCAATTGAATGGTCCTTAGACGGTTCTAAAACAACACCCCCCAATCTTACCTTAAAATAACCATTTACATCCCTAGGACTAACTGCACCTTCAGTAACTGCATGAGCATATTCTATTAAAAATGGTTTATATTCTGCTGATTCTTCAATTATCCTATTTAACGTCATTCTTACAATTCCCAATAACACGTTTAACATCTAATCTCTCTTTTTAAACCTTCCTCTCAGCAATAACAACTCAATTTCCAACAACATAAAAAACCTCATTCTCCGTACTAAACCTCTCCCACTTCAAATCCCTACGATCAAGCATCTTCTCAAACCCCCTCCGTTGCCCCAACCTCATACTCCTCCGAGTAAGAGTCCGAGTAGCAAACGAAACCACAACCCACTTACTTTTCTCTAACATTAAAGATATCAACTCCTCACTCACCCTCTCCCGATTAGAATCAATCAAATCAACCAACTTAAACATAAACACAACATCACTCTCAGGAATCTTCCCAACCTCTCCCAAATCCCGAACATCCATAACAAATGCCTTCCCATCAAGACCCTTACCAGCCATCACTCCAAAATACTCATTCAAAAACTCAGCATCCTTTTCATCAATATCATAACACCTATACTTAACTTTATCAAGCCCCATCAACGGAAACGACAACGGATTCATCCCACACCCCAAATCAACAATCTTATCCGGCTTCCCCGTAATCGAAAATATCTTAGAATAAATCTCAGAATAATCCTTAAGCCTCTCTTTTGTAGAAAGCGTTATCGACAACAAATCATCACAAACATCTCCCTTATCATTTTTCCCAGCAACCCAATCCCTCAACCTCTCCAAATACCCATCTCTCTTCCCCTTCCTACCAGTCTGATAACTAGAATAAAGACGATGCAACCTCTTCCTAACTTCCTTAACCAACTCCCCATCACCAATCCTAGAATCAACTCTCAAAACCTCCCGAATCTCCCTCTCAACAACACTATCACTAATCCCCACATACTTCTTATGATCCTTAATCTTTTTCAAAACCTTATCATTTTCAAATTTCATTTTTCCCTATTGCCAAATGTTGTCACAACAATTAACTTACCTTCCAAATCTAAAGAACTATATTCCTTAAATAATTTAATTAATGAAAAAAACACCGAATCAATCAATGGAGGAATTATAGAAATAAATACGATTCCAAAATGTTCCCGAGGAGGAAATACCTTTTTATTAAGAAAATCTTTATCAAAAGTCAAAATAATTCTCTTCTCTAATTTAGCAATCTTTGAGATTTTATCGTCACCAATACCCAATGGAACTCTTTTAACATCAAATCCCTCATTCCTCAACATTTCAGAAACTTTAACTGGAATATTTTCATCAGAAATAATTTTGTAATTACCTAGCATATTCTTCACTAATCAACTTAGAAGTAAAATTAAAAACAGATAATATAGCCTCTTTACTAATATGTGGAAAATAGTCTCTTCTAATTTCTTCAATCTTAACCCCTGCACCAAGCAACTCCAAAACCTGCCAAACCATAACCCTACTACCTTTAAACGTAGGAGTCCCACCACAAATCTCACTGTCAGATACAATATAATCATTAATCTCAACTCTCATTCCGAAAACAACAAAACAAACTATATAAGTTTTTTCTTCTCAAAATATAATCAAACAACAATCAAACCACAGAAAGATTTATAAACCCTTTTTTTTATCTAATATTATAAAAAATCATTAAAATGGCAATAGATAAACCAACAATGAATGTAGTATTCGTCGGTCACGTTGACCACGGAAAAAGTACTTGCGTAGGTCAGCTTATGTTCCAGTCAGGAGTAATCCCAGAACAAGAGATGAAGAAACTTAAGGACGAAGCTGAGAAACAAGGAAAACCAGGTTTCGAATTTGCTTACATTATGGACCACATTAAAGAAGAGAGAGAAAGAGGAGTTACAATCGATTTAGCTTATAAAAAACTTATAACACCAAAAAGACACATCACAATCATCGACGCACCAGGTCACAAGGACTTCGTAAAAAACATGATCACAGGTGCAAGCCAAGCAGACGCAGCTTTCTTAACAATCGCAGCTAAAGAAGGAGTTCAACCTCAAACAAAAGAACACCTATGGCTATTAAGAACAATGGGAGTCCAACAAATTGCAGTTAACGTAAACAAAATGGACACCGTAGATTACAAAGAAGACGCATTCAACAAAGTTAAAGAAGAAGTTTCAGCTCTATTGAAAACCGTTGGAATCGACGCTGAAAAAACACCTTTCCTAGCCGTTTCAGGACTTAAGGGAGATAACATTAAAGACAAATCTGAGAACATGTCTTGGTATAAAGGTCCAACTATTTGGGAACAACTAGACTTATTCGAGGAACCTAAGAAACCAACTGACTTACCTATGAGAATGCCAATTCAAGATGTTTACGAAATCACAGGTATTGGAACCGTGCCAGTAGGAAAGATCGAAACAGGTATAATGAAAGTCGGACAAAAAATTAAGATCCTTCCTGGAAGATCAGGAACAGGTGTTGACGGTGAAGTTAAAAGCATAGAAATGCACCATGAACAACATCAAGAAGCTCCAGCTGGATTTAATGTAGGAATCAATATCAGAGGAGTCGGAAAAAAAGATATCGCTCGTGGTGACGTTATCTGCGACGCAGCTAAACCAGCTACAATGGCAGAAGAATTCACAGCACAAATCGCTATAATCAACCACCCAACTGTTGTTGCAAAAGGATACACTCCAGTATTCCACGTACACACAGCCCAAGTACCTTGCCAACTAACTGAAATCGTTCACAAAATCGACCCAGCAAGCGGTCAACCAATGGACGAAAAAGTAGACTTCCTAAAGAACGGAGATGTAGCAATATGCAAGTTCAAACCTCTAGGAAACCTAGTAATCGAAGATTCTAAAACAAACCCTCACATGGCAAGATTCGCAATCAGAGACGCTGGTGCCACTGTAGCAGCTGGTGTTTGCACAGCACTAACTGAAAAAAAGCTTGCTTAATTAATTATTAATTTTTTATAAAGATAAATATTCTACCGACATATAATATGACCATAAATTTTCTTTATCCATTAATCAGAACTTTGTTGGATCAGGTTAATTTTGTTTATTAAACTTTATTTTCTAGATAGTTACTACTACTTAGTTACTCGAATAGATACATTTAAAAGTGATTCATTACTCCAATTTATATGGAAAATAAGAAAAAAATTGATCATTATAAACTAATTCACGATTGCTCTCCAGAAATTGTTAAAGAATTAAAAGGCACTGAGAGAGAAGAAGTAATGAAAAGAAATGAATCACTAAATCCAGTTTATGATGCTATCGCAGAATTAATAGTAATTGATCATCAGGATAATCCATATTCATCAGTATATGTGGACGGTTATAATGGAGTTTATGCTAATCAAAATCAATATTTGAATAGCCAAGGTAATTTCTTAAAACCTATTAGACGACTAGTCGAAGCTGGTTGTAAATTCCAAATAACTGAACATCCTGGGCATCTGGATTTAATAGTAGAATATGCAAAGAAATTAGGAGGTAACTTAGATGCAATAAACCATCTAAAAAATCTTCGTGGACAACCCACTAGCAAAATATTAGATGAAACACTAAGGGATGCAGATCATCCAGATCGAATCAGGGAATTCTTAGATGGCGAAGAAATATACGACATGAATCTGATAAGAGAAAGGTGGATAGGTAAAAACATAGAAGCAACTCTAAAACCTGGAGAGAGAGGAATCTTATTCTTAGGGAAAAATCACTCTGAGACAGAAATTAAGAGGCAATTAACTAACTTTGATTATGAAGTAATAGATCCCTTCCAAATATAATTTTTTAACCACACATCACATTCTAGATAAACTACTATCAATCCAAACACAATAAATATTATAAACAAAGTTTATTCATAACTATCATGCAAAAACCAACAACCGACCACTCTCCAGAAGACATAAGATTCCAAAGAAAACTAGTAGAATCTCTTCTAGCAGCTTCAGCAGAAACAGGTTACCAAACATTCCCATCAAAATCAGAATACATTTTATCAGAAGTAGTAAATGGGACAATTGACTATTTAGGAGGAGAAGGAGGCAAAATCAGATTTTATCCAGGATCAGACACATTCCAATTCCATACTCAAATTTATGAAGAATTAAAAAACAATTTAGATTCTCAAGATGAAAAATTACAACCAAGAATTAATCAAACACTATTAATATTAGTAGAACCAAGAGATATCCACAGAGATGTAATTACTCCATTAGAAGCCCTATACGGTGGAGGAACATCGGGAATCGGTATATGATGCCCACCTTACCTCGAAGACATATGGAGAATACTAAATACTAAAATAGAAAGAATCAAAGGGAGACTGAAATCAGATATTCTAATAGGACATGAATTCACTAAACAAGAAATATCTGACATATCAGAAATAGGAAAACGCATGAGACACTACGTTAAACAAGATCTAGAAACATTAGCAGATAAAAATTAAACATTTTCTCATTCCCAACAACATAAACTCATCCCAAATCCAAACCCCTCACTCTCAACCCAAAACCCAACCCCAACCACCACCATCAAAAAAAGAAAAAAGAAAAGAAAAAAAATTACAGGTCGTCTTCATCATCAAGAGCTAAACCCTCAATGTCATCCTCAAACTCATCAACTTCCGACATCTTGTTATCCTCGTTTTTTTAAAACATCAAATCGGTTTATCCAAAACCAAACTGATTTTTTATAATTCTATATTATCCAAGGACTATATAAACTTTTTCCCATCAAATTCCTATTCCTCGACGAGCATAATATTTATAAACATCAATTAACTTCAAACTATATTCCCAACTTATTTTTACAAACCCAGATTATAAAAATCAACCCACATATAATGAATTTTAATAATTATTCCTACACCTTTTTATTAAAATTTGATTATTATTTGGGTTGAGATTAAAGTTTAATTAGAAATTATAAGGGTTATAACCATGCTCCTTTAACCAGTCAAGGTATTTTAAAGCGTCTCTTGATTTAGTGTCTTTTGAAATACGTCCCCTTTCAATTCTAGAAATTGCCGCCGCCGCCATACCCAACTCTTTAGCAAGAGAATATTGAGATTTATGTCCTGCTTGTGTTCTTATTGCACTAGCAACAGAAGGATCAAATTGTTCCCCAACTACTTCCCTAACATTCAAAATACTCTCCACTATGCTAACTGTGTTAACTTCAAGTCTTGAAACCAATTTGGATCTAACAACAGGATGTGCAGCTTCATAATATTTTCTTAAATCATCGAGACTTCCAGTTATCCTATCAATATGTATTCCTAAAAGTTCGCTCTGAGCTTCAGCTAGTTTACTCTTTGATTTACCTAATCTCAATTGATAATCTTCCGTCATTTTAATCAATATCAGAACTCTTTCCCTCAGGCTAGAAATACCACCTATTAACCATATTTAAACCTATTTATTGTACAAATTTTACAAACCCATCCAAACCAAAAACCTTAAATACCTTCCAAATCTATAATTAACATAATAAAATATCAAGATTATTAAGAGATATTAATTACATCACAATTCACAATTACATTCAGGATCCACAGGGGACCTAGAATCATAGAGGCGACGGATAGTAGTAGAGTAGTAAATTTTTTCTTAATTATCTAGAGAGAACATAATGGCAAAAATAAGCCCTGTATCACTAAAATACATAATACACGCGGAATTCGAGGCTAGCGGAGCAATCGAAAAACCAGACATAATCGGTGCAATATTCGGACAAACCGAAGGACTTCTAGGTGATGACTTGGAAATGAGAGAACTACAAAAATCAGGTAAAATCGGAAGAATAGAAGCAAACATAGAATACGGTGAAGGTAAAACAACCGGAGAAATAGAAGTCCCTAGCGCAATGGACAAAACAGAAACAACAATCATAGGAGCAGCACTAGAAACAATCGAACGTGTAGGACCTACCGACACTAAAATCACAGTAACAGAAATCGAAGACGTCAGAGGAAGCAAACGTGACTACATTCTAGAACGAGCAAAAAAACTAATGGAAAAACTAGGCAACACCGGAGGAGACATAGACGAAATGTCAGAAGAACTAAAAACCCACTCAAAGGTATCAAAAATCCAAACTTATGGAACTGAAAACATCTCATGCGGAGACGTAACAGGCCCAGAACTAATCATAGTAGAAGGCCGAGCAGACGTTGTCAACATGCTAAAAAAAGGAGTAAATAACGTCATAGCAATGAACGGAACAAAACTCCCAGATTCAGTAATAGAATTAAGCAAAGAAAAAGATGACGTAACACTTTTCGTAGATGGAGATCGTGGAGGAAACTTAATTATTAAAAACGTAACCGAAAACGCCAAAATAGGTCACATCGCAATGGCCCCCGAAGGAAAAGAAGTCGAAGAACTCACAAGCAAAGAAATCTTACAAGCTCTAAGAAAAAAAGTCCCAGCAAAAGGATACAAAACAGAACAAAGATCACGAGGAGTGAACAGATACGACAATAGAGACCGAGACGACAGGAGAGACAAAGATAACAGAAGAGGAGACAAATACGAAAGAGGAGAAAGAGTTGAAGAACCAATAATCAAAAAAGAAAAAGACGAAATCAAAAAAATGACCGCTAAAGAAAAAGAAACAGTAAAAGGAATGATGGACGAAATCAAAGAAACAAAAAACGCCCTATTATTAAACAAAAAACTAGAAATAATCAAAACAACCCCTTTCGGAAGAATCGGTTCATTAAGAATGGACGAAGAACCCTACATCATCGCAATAGATGACACCGCAACTCCAAGAATCATCGAAGGCTGCGAAAAACTCCGATGCGACAACCTAATAGCATCTAATTTCGTTTCTTCAGAGACTAATATTAACTTGGTTAGTTTGTAAATCTGCAGATCTTATTTAGCGATCTTCCAAAGATATTCAAAATATTTTTTATAACTTTGTGCTACAGATTTATTTTCAATAAGAATAATAAAAGGCCTATCATCAAAAACATTTATAGATACTTTATCTCCAAAGATCATTGTAGAAGTATCAGTCATCTCTTCAATATATTTAATATCAAAATTAGGAAGCCTAGTGAACAACTTTCCCGCCAACTTACTACCCGTAATAATCTTTCCATGCATACCCAAAAGTAATGTTTTCTTCTCAACATGGCCCATTTCATATTCTAAAAATTCGTAGCTCTTTCCAGTCCCACCAAATACTTGAATCTCTTTTACCCCTGATTCAAAAAGTTCTCTTAAAAGAGTTCTTAATCCCGCCTTCCCTTCAAGAATTGTTATATTAGATTTCTTTTGGTTTTTCACCTCTAAAGCTTCTAAATCAGGCAAAACAGATTTAATGATTTCTTCCTTCTTCTTTATCTGATTAAGCAAATTTTTTGGAGAATTTGCTTCAAAAAGAGTTTTCCTATCTTCAAGAACAGAACTAACAAGTCCCTTATTAATTAGATTATTTATAATATTGTAAGTATGAGTTCTATCCATAGACAATGACCTTGCAAGTTCCCCTCCTTTGCTCGGACCTCGTTTTAACAGAGCCACATATAACTCTGATTCTCTTTCCGACAATCCAACCTCTTTTATTCTTTTTATCAATCTTTCCATGAATAACGACTATTATTATACTTTATAAAGTTGTTGTTTATAGTTACAACTAACATTTATTAAACATTATTCAAAAGAGATTTTATGAAAGAAAATTTCGAAAAAGAATTAACAGAAGCAAAATCAAAATTATACGAAACGATAAGAAATGCTGAAGAAGAATATCTACAACTATTCTATGATCAAATATCAGAAATTTATATACATTCAAATAAAAAAAATAAATATCAAATTGCCGGGAAATTAGAAGGAATAATCAATTTATTTGGAGAATCAAAAGAAATTAACACAGATTTAATAAAAAATATAAGAAAAAATGAAGGTTATACTCAAAGAGCAATTGCAGGAGAATTAAAAATAAAAACACAGGCAATAACTGATGTTGAAAAAGGAATAAATTTAAGAGATTTTAGAGGAAAATTAAGATCAAACGTTACCAAATATCTCGATTGGTTAAGAGACAAAGGTTATAAGGATAATGAAAAGATCACTTAAGAAAATCTCTCAAAAACCTTAAATACACTCCATCCCTCACATTATAAAAGAGATGATAAAATGAAATTAAAACCAAACTTATCAGAACTAAAAACCATCACAAACTCAAAACTCCTATTAGCTTTCACAATCCTAATCGTAGGAGCATTAGCATATTTCTTCATAACAAACTCAACCATCTGCCAAGATCTAACATGTTTCAAAGAATCCCTAACAACATGCAAAAAAACCACCCTAATAAGAGAAGAACAAAACATGGTCTGGGAATACCAAATACTAAGCAACGGCCCACGAGACACTTGCAAGGTAAAAACCACCCTATTAAAAGTAATAGAAGGCAAAGCCGAATCCCAAACCCTCCAGGGCAAATCAATGACCTGCAATTACCCCATCTCAACCCTCAACTTCCCAGAAGACGACATATCAACCTGCACCGGCCCCCTAAGAGAAGAACTCCAAGAACTAATCATCCAAAGAATGCACAACTACCTAATCAAAAACATCGGAGAAATCAAAGAAGATTTTAAAGATTTCTAAACATCCCAAAGCTTCTTATCCTTATCTGAAAAATTATGATATTCTTTTCCTCTCAAGAAATCAGGCATGCTATCTACAGGAACTTTACGATCCCTTATAGAATTCATAAAAGAATCAAGATTATTTTGCCTATCATATCCCTGATATTCTCCACTTTTATATACATCAGCCCTAAAAGTGTCTCTCCAAATCCTAGGTTCTTGATAAATCTCGATTTTAGTACCATTACCACTTCCTATTGAATCAATCAAATGTCCATCTCCTTGATTATACCTCGATAAATAAATACCTCCATTTACTATTACTGCTAGAGCTACTGTACTGACTAAAAGTTTAGGTTTAGGAGATCCAAAGGTCTCAACAAATTTTGAAGTTATACTCATAAAAAAATAGACAAACAACTTAAAGATCATTCTAAACCCCAACATGACTCCTATTTACTTACAACCCACCAATATCAAGAGCGAAGCTACCCAACAAAGTGGGATGCAGAGCTCCGACTAACCAACTCAACAAACCAACCCAAACTATTTATACCTCCAACCATTATTCACAAAATGACAAACATAAGATTCGGACCCGCAGGTCTAGGCCCAGTAAAAACAGCAGTAACAACTCTAGAAAAATACCACCAGTTAGGATTCAAAGCCTGCGAAATCTCATTCACCCACGGCCCATACATAAAAAAAGAAGAAGACCTAAAACTAATAAAAGAAACCGCAGAACGTTTAGACATCTCACTAAGCATCCACGCCCAATATTGGATAAACCTAAACAGCAAAGAACCAGAAAAAGTAGAGGCTAGCAAACAACGAATCCTAAAATGCTGCGAAGTAGGAGAAAAACTCGGAGTAAAACGTGTTGTCTTCCACCCAGGATATTATAGCGACATGACCCCAGAAGAAGCCTACAAAAACATAAGCAAATCAGTAAAAGACATCATGCAAACAATAAAGAAAAAGAAATGGAAAATTAAAATCTCAGCCGAAACAATGGGAAAAGTAAACGTTTTCGGATCTGTCGAACAAATCTCCCAATTAGTCAATGAAACAGGTTGCGACTTCTGCATAGACTTCGCCCACATCCTAGCAAGAGACAAGAAAGTAGACTACGAAAAAGTCAAAAAACTCTTCCCCCAACCTACTTGGCACGTCCACTTCTCAGGAATAGTCTACGGAGAAAAAGGCGAAAAACACCATAAAACAACTCTCAAAGAAGAATGGCAAACCCTACTCAAGAACTTGCCAAAAGACAAAGAAATTATTATAGTTAACGAAAGCCCCACAATGATTGATGATACTATTGAAGGGTTGGAATTATCTAAAAAACTATAAACCTAAAAGATGAGAGATGATATCATATTTGAAATTGAAGACAAAACAAATAGGAAGATTAGACTGACAAAAACGCAATGGAAGCACGTAATTAAATATCATAGATATATGGTAAATTATCTGGACAAAATCAAAGAAACATTAATCAATCCTTTAGCGATTACAGATAATTTATATGACGAAAAAGTTAGATACTACTATTCATATTTGAAACACATACCACAAACAGAAAAATATCTTTTTATCGCAGTAAGATATTTAAACGGTGATGGGTTCATCATAACAACCTATTTAAGGAAGAATATAAAATGAAAGAACCAATCGACATACACTACGATCCAGAAGCCGATCTCTTAGAGATATTATTTAAAGAATCTCCCAACGATGGGCATTCTGAGGAAATAGAGCCCGGAGTTTTTATACATAGAAATGAAAAAGACAATGAAATATATGGAATTGGTATAATCAGTTTCAAAAAAAGACCACACCTATTAAATGAAATATTAAAGAGGATAAACATAAACCTTCCTTTTAATATTACTAGTCTAACATAAATTCAGATAATATTAAGCAGCTTTTTCCAGATATTCTATAAACCTTCCAAGATATTGATCAAGAGAAGTTTCAGCATCTTTTTTTCTACTACCAGAAAAGATCTCATGATCAAGAATTTCCCTATCTACAAAAGTACAGTTAACTACACTCCCACCTAATTTAATATTCCCTTCCCAAGAACTTTGATATGTATATTTAATTTTTCTATCAAATGGTCCTGAAAGTATAGGGGGTAGTTTCGATTTGTTTCTTTTTATCTTCCACCGTAACCACATATCTTCCAACTTCTAAAGTTGTTGTACAAATACACTCCATTACATCCGACCAAATGGGAGCATGCCCAAGAACATTAGACCAATAAGTAACTTTACCCTCAGTAAGTTCTTCAATTCTACTTATCTTTCCACGAGAAACTTCTAATCTAAGAGAGTCCAAGACATGTAAATCATAAGGTTCAATTTTCTCATTTGATGATTCATTTGTCATTTTTATTCCTTAACTAAAAGTAAACCTAAGTATACCCACTCCGCTTATCTTGAGCACTTTTCTTATCAATCTTCCTCAAAACCCTCATAGCCTTCTCTGGATCCTTCCTCAAACTATTAAATATATAAAAAACCTTACGAAGTACCTCATCATACGACTCTCTATGATGCTCCTTCAACCTATCCAACCTGTCTTTAGTCTCACCATAAACCTTAATAGTAGTCACTTTCTTAATCTTTTTACCCTCACCATTAGAACCATTAGCATTAACCATAAAATGGTATACCAAAGTAGACTATTTAAAGATTCCCCAATTTGTAATTATTATTAAGTTACTACACAATAGATAAGTTTATAAACCAAATTACTCCCATTAAAGTAACTAAATTTATACAAACATACAATGAAAAACAAAGCATTTTTGGTTTCATTTATAGCACTTTTTGCTGTAGCATTAGCTATGACAACTGTTGCGGCTGTTGATTTTGTAGATGTGACTGATGTTGAAGTTGATTCAATATCTATCGCTCTAGACAATGTTGGAAACAACATCGCAGGATCAGTATCTCAAACAGTTCCAGTTGTAGTTAAGTTTACTGCATTATCTGATGCATCTGACGTAAAAATCAGAGCTTACATCGAAGGTTTCAAAAGTGAAATTTCTGACGAGACATCAAGATTCAGAATTGTTGAAGGTAACACATATGTGAAGAGATTCACACTTGAACTACCCTCTTCATTAGATCTTGACGAATTTACAGAAGAAGAACTTATGTTACTAGTAAGATTCTCAGCCAGAGGTATGGACTCTCAAGAAATTGAAGTTCCAATCTCAGTTGAGAAGAATCAGTACAGCTTGAATCTATTGTCAATCGATAGAAACGAAGTTGTTGAAGCAGGTAGTAGACTGGCTGTTGATGTTGTTGTTGAAAACAACGGATTCGAAAGGCTAGACAATGTTTATGTAAGAGCTACTATACCAGGTTTGGGAATTTCTCAAAAGGTATACGTTGGTGATCTTGAGTCAACAAGAGACGCATATGATGACGACATCAATGACGCAAGAGAGAGAAGGATTTACCTTACTCTACCACGAGACGCTCCTGCAGGAAACTATGATCTAGAAATAGAAGCATACAACCACGATACAAGCGTTACAGCAAATACAAGAGTTGTTGTGAGAGGAGTAGATACTAGAATTCTACCTCCTGTAACTGCAAAGACTATCGCACCAGGTCAAGAAACAGTATTCGATATTGTTCTTGTTAACCCAAGCGAAAGACTAGTAGTTTACACAATAACTCCTGGCGACTCAAAAGGATTGTTTGTAGAAGCTACAGAACCTATAGTAACAGTTTCTGGTGACTCGAGTAGAGCAACCGGAATCAAAGTAAGAGCTTCTAACAGTCTTGAAGAAGGTACATACTTGATAAGTGTTAATGTACACAGCGAAACAGGTTTGTCTGAACAAATTAGCTTCACAGTTAATGTTGAGAAAGCCGGTTCAAAAGCTACTAACGTAGTTTCTGGAACTGACGGAAAACCTAACACAGTTGTTGTACTGACAGTTATCCTCGTGATAATCTTCGTCGTGCTATTGATAATACTAATCGTATTATTGACGAAAAGACCAGAAGAATCTGAAGAACTCGGAGAAACAAATTATTACTAATTTGATTTTTTTATTTTTATTTTTTTAATAATTTGTTTTTTTTCTTTTAACAAAGAAAAAGAAGAGTGTTGTTATCAAATAAAAAAACTATGGAATCTCTTAAAACTTCCATAGAACAATCTGAAAAAGGAAAACTCCTCTCAATATCTGAACTATAATTTCCCTTCGTCCTTTAATTTTCTAAACCAAAACATTTAAATTCATTAGGCAACTAACCTAACAATCTGGGTAAGTCCTAGAAGGGTTGTGTGCCGGATGGTGCATCTTGTCTTAACTTCTAGGGTCTAGATTTAATATTCTAACAGTATCTCTGTTCAAAGATATTGTTTATCATCGAAAGTTTTATATAGTTTTCAATATTCTATTTTACAAGAGATAAGGAGATCCCGACGAACCCTGTCCCCTGAGACAGCTAGTAGGATAGAAGGATCTACTTACTCTTGATTCTTTCAATATTCAACAAGTTATCAATAATCAGACTTAATTGATATTCAAAAGTTCCTTTCTTCAAACTACTTTCTTTTACCACCTTTGTTTTTTCATTATTTACTATTTCCACTAGTTTTTCAAAATTATCATATTCGTTATTATCTACAGAAATAAAAACAATGCAATTTAAATGTTTCTTTAGAAATTCTAAAACATCCAAATAAATCTGCATCTTTTTACTTGTTCTTAGAATTTTTATTTTATAAAAGTAAGATCTTATGTTTTCTCTTTTTATTGTTTTCTTTATATTTTTTAAATATAATTTTTTATTTTCAGCATTATTGTAATGTTTAAATCTAGATAACTTAGGAAGAAGTGCCCTAATCTTCCCTTTTTCAATTATATTATATCCTATGAAATTCTCAAAATAATCTATAAATATATAATAATCAAACTCTCTCATCCTATATCTCCAACGACAAAACCTTCGAGATCCCCTCCTGCATACTCACCCCATAAAGCACATTACTCGATTCACTAATTATCGAATCATTATGCGTAATAATAATATACTGCCCCTTCTTCATATGCTTCCTCAACAAATAAGCCAACTTCTCTGAATTTCGTCGATCAAGCGCCGCATCAATCTCATCAAATATATAAAAACAATAAGGATTCAATTCCTGTATCGCAAAAATAAGTGAAAGAGCAACAAGAGTCTGCTCCCCTCCAGAAAGTGAAGTAATATCAAAATACTTCCCCGCTCCAACCTTAACAATTATTGACAAACCAGAATTAAAAATATCCTTCTTATCCATACTCTCAATACTAACAATCCCCTTCTCATTCAACTGCGAAAAATTCCTA
>CAZOQD010000002.1:2967-21533 GCA_964581925.1 Candidatus Woesearchaeota archaeon | reverse complement strand
TATGTAAAGGGAGGCTTGGTCGGTTGAGGGAGATAAAACTTGCTATTCCAAGTAATATTAAGGAGACGAGTGTGGGGTTGTTGAGGGAGGGGTTGGGGCTTTAATTATTTTTTGATATGGGGAAGTCCATTATGTTCTAATACGTGATCAAAGCAGTATAATGATTTTGGTTTGAATTTTAGTTCTAGTAAATCTTCTGCTCTAAAATCCTTTAGTTCTTGTGGAAGGTAATTGGGTGTTACAATCTGATGCCATTTAAGAATAATCCTTTTTGGATTTTTTAGAGATGGTAAGAAACCAACCATTTCTAGTTTCCCCCAATCATGAGGTGCAATGAGAACTCCTTTTTTTGCAAGGCCATTTAATCTTCTTTTTGATTTTGCAACTTTGTCGAATGTTTCTTCTAAGGGAATACCATATTGCTCGACACCTTTTACAGGCATAAATTGTATAAAATAATAAGATTGAATGTTGTTTTCAAGAAATTTATTTTGTAGTTCTGTTAGTGTTTCTATGTCATCATTTACCCCTCTAATAATTGCTGGTTGCCCATAAACTTGAACTCCACTTTTTTGTAACATTCTTAGTGATATTTGAGATTCTGGGTCAATTTCTGATGGATGGTTGTATTGTGCTATTATATTAATTCTTTTTTCATTTTTTTTATTAAATTCTCCAAGGAATCCTAAAAGATCAGGATATTGGAATCTTTTTGGATCAAATGACAGACCTTTTGTTGCAAATCTAATGACTTTAACACTTTCAGGTTTTGATAGTTGATCAAATATATCTACTAATTGTTTTGTGGGTCTTGTTCTGGGATCTCCTCCTGTTAGAAGGACATTATCTATTTCTGGATGTTGATGTAAATAACCCACAACTTTTTCTAGTTTCTTTTTATAAGATTCTTCTTTCTTTTCTTCTACTCTAATTTCACCTACTTTATAACAAAACTGACAGTTAGCAAAACAAAGATCATCTAGATGGAATAACATAGTTTTTGGATATTTATGTTGGATGTAATGTGTGTCTTCTTGTCTCATTTTAGCATTGGCGTAAGGATCAAATCTTCCATCAAAGGGTTTGGGGCTTGTGGGAGGTAATACTATATTTAATAATTGAAATCTAGAAAGTCCTGATTCTGATTCTATTAATTTTGTGTAATGTTTAGTAACTTTAAAAGGCATATATGATTCTCTAAGAGAGTCAGTTCTTTCTTTCTTTTCTTGATCCGATAACTTGATTCTCTTTGCGAAACTATCAAAGTTTGTTTCAATATTTGATTTCATTATAGAAATAGCATTAAACTACTTGTTTAATTTATTATCTGGTAGAATATTAATCTAAATAGGAAAAAGTTTAAATATAATCCTATTTTAGTTAATATATGAAATTAGATAGTCGAGATTGGAAGATTCTCTATAATCTGGATAAAAATGCTAGGGAATCTGCTAAGAAGATAGGAAAACCCTTAAGACTTTCAAAAGAAGCGGTAAGTTATAGAATTAGGAATTATGAAAAAGAAGGAGTGATAAAAAATAAGTATGCGGTTCTTAATACTCCTGCTCTTGGTTTTTTGCATTATAAGTTTTTATTGAAATTGCAAGATGTTACTCATGAGAAAGAAGAAAAGATTATTGACTTTTTTGTAAGACATCCTAATGTAATTTGGTGTGTTAAGGCATATGGTTCATGGGATCTAAGTGTTTCTTATCTGGTAAAGAATGTTAGTAAAATTAGTGAGTTGACAAAACAATTAAATTTGAAATATGGGGATTATATTAAGGAGAGATCGATTTCTCAAATAATTGAGTCTCCAACCTATACTAAAGAGTATCTTATAGGAAATAAATCTGGGGATGAATTCCAGTATAAAGAGATTGATAGGGTTGTTGATGTAGATAAGCTTGAACATAATCTTCTTGTTGAATTATCGCGTAATGCCTCTCAAACAAATTTAGATCTTGCGGATAAATTAAAAACTTCGAGAGATGTTGTTATATATAGGATTAAACAATTGGTAAAGAAAGGAGTGATACAGACATTTAGAACAAGCCTTAATTATGAGAAATTGGGGATTTCATATTATAAGATTATGTTTAACTTTCTAAATTTTAAGGAAGATAAGGAGAATGAATTTTTTGAGTTTTGTAAGAATAATCCTAATATTGTACAGGTGATAAAATATGCAGGGCCTTGGGAAATTGAAATTGAAATTGAAGTATTTTCTGAAAAGGAGTTTTATGCCTTGCTTTTTGATTTAAGGCGTCAGTTTAGTAAGATAATAAGGTCTTATGAGATCTTGAAGTTGGAAGATAAGAAGATGAATTATTATCCTTTTATGAAGAAATAAGGGGATTTTTCTTAATTATATCATCAACAACAGCATACTTTAAATATTGAAGGGAGTATTATATTTTGTAGTTTTGACAGAGCAAAAATTAGTGATTTTTGAGATGATAATATGTTAAAAGCGCGAACGAAGTGAGCGCGTAATAAAACCAATAAATATATAAAAGTATTACACGTAATACTTTTATGGGAACAAAGATTACTTCTAAGTTTCAAGCTACTATTCCTCGTAATGTTAGGAAATTTCTTGGGATAGAGTCTGGAAAGGAATTGGAATGGCATATTGTTAAGGGAATGGTAGTTGTTGATACTTTGCATGAAATTGAAAATCCTGTGAAGTTTCTCACTAGTCAGGTGACTCTTGATCTTGATGCTGTTGAGCTTGTTAAAGAGTCTAAGAATGATTTTGGCTGATTCATTAAAATGTTAATAGGAAAATGGAATATCTTGATACAAACATAATAATTTATGCTATTCAAAATCATCCGGAATTTGGGAAATCTTGTGGGAGAATTTTGGAGGAGGTAGAGTCAGGTAAGTTAAAAGTTTGTTCATCGATGCTTGTTTTGGTTGAAACTATCAATGTGTTAACTAAGATAAATAAAATATTAAAAAAAGATGAGAAAGAGGAATTAGTTATTGAGGATAATATAAATGCTATTCTTTCATTACCAATAACTTGGTTTGATCTAAATTTTTTAGTTATCAAAAAAGCTACGGAATATAAATATAATATATCTGGAGTTGATTATGTCCATATTGCAACAATGGAGTTAAATTCGATAAAAAAGGTGATCTCCTTGGATAGAGAATTAGATAGGGTGGATTTTGTTAAAAGAGTTGATCCAACAAAAGAGGAAATTGAGGAAAATTAGTTTTGTTTTTTGATAATTGTTTTTGACAACAGCATAGTTTATATATTAATGAGATTTGTTAGACTAGTTCAGAGTGCTAATAGAGATTCTATTAAAATTGGTATGAAAAATGAGTGAGATATTAAAGTTGTTTATGGAGAAAGGGTTTCTTTTAGATAAAGAGATGTTGGAATTTTTAAATGAGTTGGATGATGGGAGGGTGGCTAGTGAGATTATTGATAAGATTGCTGTTGTTTTGCATAAGAAGGTTATTACTAAGAATTTAGTGGATGATAATATTGAGAAGATAAGGCCTATATTGTTTGAGTTGGATGGGGAGAAGAGGAAGTTAGTTGATAAGTATTTTGTTAATATTAGTATTTCGGTTGAGGTTAAGAAAGAAAGAGAGGTTGAGGAAGATGTTGCTGAAGAGAAAGTTGTTGAGTTTGGAGAGGGAGGGAAAGGTGTAGAAATAAGTAGGGATGAAGTGAGTAAAAGGGGTTCTGTTAAGATACTTTCGAGTCCGATTGGAGTTAGTAAGAAGATTGAGTGTAGGGATTTTGTTAAGCATTTTAGGAATAGGTATAACGGGATGAAGAAGTTGTTGCAAGAGAGGCCTGAGTTGGATAATTTGATAAGTATTGATAAGATAAGTGGGAATAATGATATTTCGATTATTGGGATTGTTAGTGAGAAGAGGATTACGAAGAATGGGAATTTGATTTTGAATGTTGAGGATCTTACGGGGAAGGCTAGGTTGTTGATTAATCAGAATAAGGAAGAGATATTTGAAAAGAGTAAGGAGATTTTGTTGGATGATATTATAGGGTTTAATTGTAATGGAGATAGGGAGTTTTTGTTTGTTAATGATTTTTTTTATCCGGATTGTTTTTTGAAAGAGAAGAGGAGGTTGGATGAGGAGGATTATGCGATTTTTATTTCGGATTTGCATATAGGTAGTGGTAATTTTCTTGCTGAGAATTTTGGTAATTTTATTGATTGGTTAAATGGGAAGGGTTGTGATGAGGGTCAGAAAGAAGTGCTTAGGAAAATTAAGTATATGTTTGTTGTCGGGGATACTATTGATGGGGTTGGAGTTTATCCTGGGCAGGAGAAGGATCTTGTGGTTAAGGATATTAAGGAGCAGTATAAAATTTTGGCTGAGTTTTATAAGAGGATTCCTAAACATATTAGTATAATTCAATGTGCTGGGCAGCATGATGCGGTTAGGGTTGCTGAGCCTCAACCTCCTGTGGGAGAGGATTTTGCGGAATGTTTGCAGGATATTGAGAATTTGTATTTAGTTAGTAATCCTAGTTTTGTGGAGATTGGTGGTGAAGGAGTTAATGTGGTTGGTGGTGAAGGGGTTGGTGGGGGGAAAGAGGGGATAAAGGTTTTGATGTATCATGGGGCGAGTATGCATGGGATGATAGGGGAGATTGAGGAGTTGAGGTTGAATAAAGCGCATGCTCATCCGGCTCGAGTGATAAAACATATTCTGTTGCGTCGGCATTTGGCTCCGACTCATGGGGCTACTACTTATATTCCTAATAGTAGTGAGGATCCTATGTTGATTAGTGAGGTTCCGGATGTTATTACGACGGGGGATTTGCATAGGACTGATATTGATAGTTATAATAATGTGTTGATTGTGGCGAATAGTTGTTGGCAGGCGATGACTGCTTTTGAGGAGAAGGTTGGGAATAATCCTGATCCTTGTAAGGTGCCTATTTTGAATTTGAAGACTAGGGCTATTAAGATATTGGATTTTAGTGATGTTGATGATAGGTTGGAAGATGGTGGGGGTGATGAGGGTGGTGATGGGGATAATGTTGAAGAGGTGATAAAAGATGGATGAAAGAAATCACCATATAGCTGTTACGGCGATTATAGTTAAGAATGGAAAATATTTAATTACTAAAAGGGCGGGAAATAGAGAGGCTTTTAATGATTTGTGGACTGTTCCTGGAGGTAAAATAGAAAAAAGTGATTATGAGAGGCCTAAAGACACTGAAGCTCATTGGTATAATGTTTTAGAAGAGGCATTAAGAAGAGAAGTTATGGAAGAATTGGGGTTGGAAATAGGAGATCTAAAATATTTGACAAATTTGACTTTTATGAAAAAAGATGTTCCAGTTCTTGTTGTTAGTATGTATACAGAAAGTCATACTGGAGAGGTCAAAATAAATGATGAGAGTGTTGATCATAAATGGGTTAGTTTGGAGGAGGCTAAGAATTATGATTTGATTGAGGGAATTTATGAGGAGTTGGAGATGTTGGATGAATTGTTGAGGGGGGAGAAGATTGGGGAGTGGAAGAAGAAGCAGGATGAGCAGGAAGTTGAGGTGATTGGGGTTGATAGGTTTGAAATTAAAAATGGGTTTGAGAGGTATTGAGATGGTAGAAAGTAAATCAGAGTTGAGTGTTGAGAGTGAGAAGTATTTTGATGAGTTGAAGAAGGAAATAGATAAGAGTTATTTGGTTGCGGAGAGGGCTAGGAGTAAGGGGTTGGATCCTGAGGATAAGGTTGAGGTGCCGTTGGCTTTGAGTATGGCTGCTAAGGTTGTTAGGTTGATTGCTACGAAGTATCCTCAGTTAGATAATGAGGAGGTGATTAATAGGATATTGGATTTGGAGAAGAAGTATGGGAGTTTGGATAATTCGGTTAGTTTTACGATAGCTGAGGAGATAGCTAAGGAGAAATATTGTAAGTTTGAGACACAGTTGGAGGCAATTGATGCAGGAATTAGAGTGGGTTTTGCTTATACTACTCTTGGGGTTGTTAGTAGTCCTATTGAAGGGTATACTGAAATTAGGACGGGGAAGACGAAGATAGGGGAGACTTATTTGAAGGCGTTTTTTTCTGGGCCGATAAGGAGTGCAGGGACTACGGCTAGTTGTGTGGTTTTGATGTTGATTGATTATTTGCGGCAGGTTTTTGGATATGCGAAGTTTGATCCGGATGAGAATGAAGTTAAGAGAATTGTTACTGAGTTATATGATTATCATGATAGGGTTACTAATTTGCAGTATTTGCCTACAGAGGAGGAGATTTATTTTATTGCGAAGAATATGCCATTTCAGGTTGCAGGGGATCCGACGGAGAGTAGGGAAGTTAGTAATTATAAGGATTTGCCGAGGGTTGAGAGTAATTTTATTCGAGGGGGTTTTTGTTTGATTATGGGAGAGGGGATGGCTCAGAAGGCTAAGAAGGGGCTTAGGATTTTAAAGAGTTTGCAGAAGAATGGGTTTAAGATAAATGATTGGGAGTGGTTGGATGAGTATGTTGAGTTGCATGAGAGGAGAGATATGGGGAAGACAGATAGTAGCCCTACTTATATTAAGGATCTGGTTGCCGGGAGGCCGGTTTTTGGGCATCCAGGGAAGGGGTTTAGGTTTAGATATGGAAGGAGTAGGGCGGCTGGTTTTTCGGCTGTAAGTGTGCATCCAGCGACGATGGGGATTACAGATGATTTTATTGCAACGGGGACTCAGTTGAAAATTGAGAAGCCGACTAAAGGATGTGTTACTACGCCTTGTGATCATATGGATGGGCCTATTGTTAAGTTTAAGAATGGGAGTGTTAAAAAAATTAAGGATTATGAGGAGGCTAAGATGGTTTATGAGGAGATTGAAGAGATTATTTATTTAGGGGATTTGTTGTTCCCGTTGGGAGATGTTATTAATAGAAATAGTAAGTTGGTGAAATCTCCTTATGTTGAGGAGTGGTGGAATTTGGAGTTGGTTAAGAATAAAGGGAAGGTTGATGATTTTTGGGATGTTAAGTTGGAAGATGCTGTGGAGTTATCTAAGAAGTTTGGTGTGGCGTTGTATCCTAAGTTTATTTTTTATTGGAATGAGATTGATTATAAACAGTTTTTGGGGTTTATTGATTGGTTGGAACATTCGAGGGTGAATAATGGGAAGTTATTGTTTCCTTATAATAGTTCTGAGAGTGAGAGGTTTCAGATTGGGAAGAGGGCGTTGGAGTTGATTGGGGTTGAGCATAGTGTTGGGGTTGAGAATGTTATTGTTGAGAGGGAGGAGGCTGGGGCTTTGTTGGTTAATTTAGGGTTTGATTTGGGGTTTGATGGAGAGGTAGGGTTTGATTATAATTTTAAGAGGTATGAGGATATTTTTGGGAGTGGGTTGGTTAAGGGGGATGGGGGAGAGATGGTTAAGGAGGATAAGGGTAATAAAATTAATGAGGGAGAAAAGATTTTGGAGATAGTGAATGAACTTTCTAAATTTATTATTAAGGATAAATCTGGGGAGTTTATTGGGACTAGGATGGGGAGGCCGGAGAAGGCGAAGATGAGGAAACTTACTGGGAGCCCTAATGTTTTGTTTCCAGTGGGTGATGAGGGTGGAAGACTTAGGAGTGTTAATGAGGCGGCTAATGTGGGGAGTGTTAAGGGAGAGTTTCCATTTAAATTTTGTAAGAAGTGTGAGAGGGAAAGTATTTATGGGGTTTGTGAGATTTGTGGGGGTAAGAATGAGAAGAAGGTTTTTTGTAGGATGTGTAATAAAGAAATTGAGGGAGAGAAGTGTGAGATGCATGATTTAGGTAGTGGGTTTAAAACGGGAAGGATTGATATGAAACATTATTATGAAAAGGCTCGTGAGAAGTTAGGGGTTTTGAGAGTTGAAGTTCCTGCGTTGATTAAAGGAGTTAGAGGGACTAGTAGTGGAGATCATGATTTGGAGAATTTGGTTAAGGGGTTGTTGAGGGCAAAGTATAATTTGTGTGTTAATAAAGATGGGACTATAAGGTATGATATGACTGAGTTGCCTTTGAGTCATTTTAAACCTAAAGAGATTGAGGTTGGTGTTGAGAAGTTGAGGGAGTTGGGTTATGAAAAGGATTGTTATGGGAAGAAGCTGGAGAGAGACGATCAGATTTTGGAGTTGAAGCCGCATGATGTATTGTTGCCTTGTAATGTTAAGTCGGGGGATGAGAGGGCAGATGATGTTTTTATAAATATAACTAAATTTGTTGATGATTTGTTGGAGAAGTTTTATGGGTTGGATCGGTTTTTTAATGTTGAAAAAAGGGAGGATTTGATTGGGCAGTTGGGGGTTTGTATGGCTCCGCATAATTGTGCAGGAGTTATTTGTCGTATTATTGGGTTTACTAAGGTTCAGGGGTTGGTTGCTAGTCCGTATTTGCATGCGGCGATGAGGAGAGATTGTGATGGGGATGAGGCTGCGATAATGTTGTTGATGGATGTGTTGATTAATTTTTCTAGGAAGTTTTTGCCTTCGCATCGAGGGGGGACGCAGGATGCTCCGTTGGTTTTGAATGGGAAGATTTATGCTCGAGAGGTTGATGATCAGATTTTGGATTTTGAGTTGGTTGATTATTATCCGTTGGAGTTGTATGAGAAGGCTGAGAAAGGGTTGCATTCTTCGGAGGTTGAGATTGAGATGGTTAAGCAGAGGATTGGGAGGGGTAAGGATCCTTATATTAATACAGGGTTTACTCATGATACTGATGATTTTAATGGAGGGGCTGTTTGTAGTTCTTATAAAACATTGCCGACTATGAGGGATAAGGTGGAGAGTCAGATGATACTTTGTAGTAAACTTCGTTGTGTGGATCAGGGGGATGTTGCGAGGTTGATAATTGATAGGCATTTTATGAGGGACCTTAAGGGAAATTTAAGGAAGTTTACTCAACAGAGTTTTAGATGTGGGAGGTGTAATGAGATTTACCGTAGGGTTCCATTGGATGGGAAGTGCAGTAAGTGCCATAATCCTAAGTTGATTTTTACTATTTCGTATGGGAGTATTGTTAAGTATATGGAGCCGGCGATGGATTTGGTTAAAAATTTTAATGTGCCGGAGTATATTGGGCAGGATTTGGTTTTGACTAAGAGATATATTGAGAGTATTTTTGGGAAGGATAATGAGAAGCAAGAATCGATTGATAAGTGGTTCTAGGGTTGGGAAGGGGTTTGATTTTTTTTGGATTGGTGTGGGGTTGATTAGGTGAGGGGATGGGTAACAAGGTTTGATTGATTAGGGAAATATCTTTTTGAGTGTAAGATTGTTTAAAAGTGATTGATGGTTTTAAGGGTTATGAGTGATCATGAGGAAGAATGTGGTGTTGCCGCGGTTTTTATGAAAAAGCGTGATGGGAATTCTAAGAAAGTTCCTAAACTGCTTGATTTAATGCTTACACCTATTCAAAAAAGAGGTCAGGCTGGGACTGGAGCTGCGGTTTATAAAGATGTAAAGGATAGGTATGGGGAACCTATTTTTACAAGGAAAAAAATGGAATCTGTATTTAGTTTTTTTGGAGGGATGAATCCTTCAAAATCTAGAAATATTGTTAGGGGTTTAAAATCTGTTTCGGGAATAGGCCATGTAAGATATCCTACTTCTCAAGGTTCTAATAAAATGAATATTGTTAGAGCTTCATTACAGCCATTTTATAACAGAAGTGGGAGATCAAGTGGGAGGTTTGCTTTTGGACTTAATGGTAATTTAGCAAATTATGTTGAATTAGAAAAGGAATTGGTTGGAGATGGGTTTGATCTTCGAACGGGGACTGATACTGAACTTATGATGCATACTTTTTCTGATGTTCTGCCTAAGGAGGGTTTGTCTTTTTTTGAGATGATGAAAAGAGCGACTCCTAAATTCGATGGAGCGTATAGTTTGGTTTTTTTGTTGGGGAATGGAGATGTTGGTCTTATGAGGGATCTTCTTGGAATAAAGCCCTTAGTCTATGGAGAGACTGAGGATTATTTTGTGGCTGCTTCTGAATCTGTGTCGTTAGATGCAGTGGGTGTTTCAGATTTTTCTGTTGTTCCTCCAGGCCATGGAGTTTTATTTAGTGAGGGTGGGATTAAGGTTCAGGAAATTTTAACGCCTAAATCTCCTACTCATTGTCAGTTTGAAGGTGTTTATTTTGAGAATATTGGATCTCATTTTGAGGAGATTTCAATTTATGAGATTAGGTCTAATTGGGGGACTAATCTTGCTAAGACTGAAGAACTTGAAAGTTTAATAAGGGAGAATAAAGAAGATATTATGATTGTTCCAGTACCTGAAACTCCGTTACCTACTGCGGTGGCGTTTGCTAATTATTTTGGGACTTCGTCTGTTAGTGCTATAGATAAAATAACTGCTCAAAGGGGTTTTATTGCGGGGAATAAATCAGAGCGTACTTCTTTAATGGATAGAAATTATAAAGTTGTTTCTCCAGAGATGCTTAAGGATAAATATGTTTTTTTGATTGAGGATAGTATTGTGAGATCAGAGACTATTAAGAAAGTTTCTGCTCTTGTTAGGGATTGTAATCCTAAGGAGATTCATGTGAGGGTGATTGAACCTCCAGTTCTTCATCCTTGTTTTTATGGGATTAATTTTCCTACTTATGGGGAACTTATTGCTAACAAATATGATTCGAGTGAGTTAGAGGTGAGAATTGCAGAAGATATTGGAGTAAATAGTGTTAGATTTCAATCGATTGAAGGATTAAGAGAAGGTTTTGGATCTTATGGAGATAAGATTTGTACTGCTTGTTTGAATGGGGATTATCCGACTAGTTTTGGGATTGTTCGTGCAAAGGAAGCTCGTGAAATTTATGATGCATCTAAAACTTCTAATGTTTAGTTATTTTTATAAACAACTAGTTCTTTTATTATTGATGGATAAAAAATTAGGAAAGAAGATTGAGGGGAAGGTTGGGAAGAAACTTGGTGGGGCTATAGAGAGAGAAGTTGAAAGGGAAGTTGAGAGAGGGGTTAAGAAAGAGGTTAAGCAGATAGAGGTTGAGGTTAAGAAGAGGGTTGAGAGGGAGATTGAGAAGAGGTTGCATCATCGGATTTATAATAGTACGGTTAGTTCTGCGTTGAAGTTTAGGGATGAGTTTAAGAATCAGATTGTTGTGGGGGTTACTGCGGCTTTTGCTTTTCTTATCGCTTTGTCGTGGAGGGAGCCGATTGCGGGTTCGGTTGATGCGGTGATAGTTAGTTTGGGGTTGAGTGGGAGGGAGATTTATTTGCAATATTTGTCGGCTATTTTTATTACTATAATTGCGGTTTTGGTTTTGATGGGAGTTAGTCGGTGGAAGAGTAAGTGAGGGGGTGTTGGGGTTTAATTTATCCAACCTTTCATTTCAGGTATTTGATTTTCAATAAACTCAATGATTTCTTTTTTGAATTTTGGATTTAGAGAGATGCCTGTATAATTTGGTTTTTTCTTTATAATTAACCATTTGATATTTTCTAATTCTTTTATTATTTGTTTTAGGTTTGGAAATCTCTTGAAATGTTCGAGTCTATCATACTTTGCTCCCCAGTTCTTTTTAGAATAGGCGAGTTTGAACATAAGTTGGGCCTTTTCTTTTTTCATAATATTATATGAGATGTATTTTTATTTAAATGTTTCTGATTTTGATAGTTTAAGTGTTTGAGATAGAAAGTTTTATAAAACTATGAAAACTATGAAAACTATGAAAACTCAAAAAAGTGAATCTGCTTTCTTGGAATATTTTGGAGATACTCCAAAGTTGAGATTTTTGGATTTCTTAATTGGAAATCATTTTTTTGATTTTAATATGACCTATATGGCGAGGGAGGCGGGTATAAGTTATAATTCGTTGAAGGTTTTTTTTGATGAATTCTTGGAGAAGGGGATAATTGTTAAGACTCGGAGGGTGGGAAAAAGTGATATGTATAAACTGAATATTGACAATGCTATTGCTCAGAATTTTTTGAAGTTTGCTTGGTTTTTGACTAAGCAAGATTTAGGGGTCGAGAATGAGAGGGGGGCTTTGGTGGTTCAAGAGTCTGTTGGTGATGGAAGCAAAATTGTTGTATGATTAATTTTTAGTTTTGTTGAGTTAAATTAGATAGAATAGTATTGTAGGTAATAATAAACAACCCATTAAATGAATTCTTCGGATGTTTTTGGAGATGGTTAGGATTCCTAATGAGGTTGAGGTTATGAAAATTAATAATGAGAGGAGTTTTCCTAGAAGGGAATAGTCGGAGAAGATTAGGATTATTATTAATAGGGTTGAGATGATTGTGATGGATAGTTTTTGGTAGTTGATTTTGGTTATGTATTTGGCGGTTAGTTTGCTGAGGTTTATGGCTAGGGTGAATGCTAGAATTCCTGTGATGATTATTGTTCCTAGGATTAATATGATGTGGTTTATTGTTAGATTTGGGAGGAGTTTTGAGATGGCGACGGCTGCTCCGGTTCTTGTTCGGCCTATGCTGTAGATGGTTATTAGGGAGAGGCCCATGACGATTGTGTTTATTGCTCCTAAGAGGAAGAGGAATTGTCTTTGGTCTTTTATGTTTAAGGATTCTTTTCCGATTAGGGCGGCTTGACTTGCGCCTAGGCCTGGGAGGAATGCTGTGAATGGTGATGCGATTATGCTTGCTAATGAGGCTTTTAGGATTGATTTTTTATTGATTCTTATATTTTTTAGAGGGAAGACTCTTTGTTCTGGGATTTTGGTTTTTTGTTTGATGCTTATGATTAGATTACTAGCTCCAAATAATCCTGTTAGAAGTGGTAATAATGGTTCCTTTATGTTTAGGTTTAGGGTTGCTATTCCTAAGAAACCTGCGAGAAGGAAGATTATTAATGCCCAGGTTTTTTTGTTTTTTTCTTCGATAAGGATTAGATAGAGAGAGATGGAGATTAGGATTATGGGCATTAGGGTTTGGATTGTTGTGTAGACTAAAGGTAGTATGTAGATGAAGATTGGGGTGAAGAGTAGGATGATTAGTAGGGCGGTTAGGGATCCGTATAGAGTGTAGACGATTGCGAAGTAGCCTCGACCTTGAAGGAGTAGTCGGTGGCCGGGGAGGATGGATAGGAATGAATCTTCGTCGGGGGCTCCGAGGAAAATTGAGGGGATGAAGTCGAGGAAGGTGTGGGTTATGGCCATGGAAGTTATGAAGATGGCTAATGTTAATGGGGTTGTGAGGGTTAAAAGGAATGGTGAGAATGAGAGGAGGATTATTGAGATTAGGTTTATGTGGATGCCGGGGATTAGGCCTGTGATTGTCCCGGCGAGGAGTCCGATGAGGATGGCTAGAGTTAGTTCTATTATCATTTTATTACTTGTTTTAGTAGTTTAGAAAACCTTTTATAATCTAATTTGTATGGTTTTTTATGGATGTTGAGAATCACAATTCGCATGAGGGTATGGATCAGAAAACTGAGATGATTGTAGTTCCAGATAGGGAACGGAAGCGGGAATTGTATGAAAGGTCTCTTGAGGAGATTAAGGAGGGGGTTAAGGATGTAGATAGTCTTGTTTCAAGAATGGCCACTGTAGTAAGTGTTTTGAGAAGTAATCTTGAATATTATTTTTGGTGTGGGTTTTATTTTACTGAGGAGGGAGAGATGGTTGTTGGACCTTATCAAGGGAGTACTGCCTGTGCGAATATTACTTATGAGGGGGTTTGTGGGGCTGCTGCTAGGAAGAAAGAGAGTGTGGTTGTTCCAAATGTTCATGAGTTTCCTGGACATATAGCTTGTGATGAGAGGAGTAATTCTGAGATTGTTGTTCCTTTGATTGGGGAGAATGGGATGGTTATTGCGGTTTTGGATGTAGATTCTACTGAGTTGAATGCTTTTGATGAGGTTGATAGAGAGTGTTTGGAAGAGATGATAATGCCTGTTTTGTTGGATGTGGAGTAGGATTGAAGAGAGAGGGATGGGAAGGTTTTTATATTGGTGAATTATTGTCATATGATGAAAAGAGTGTTGAGTTTGTTTTTGGTAGTTGTGTTGTTTAGTTTAGGAGTTGTTGTTGCGCAGGATGATAATTTTTTGACGGATGAGGATGGTGTTCCGTCGGAGAGTGGAAGTGGTGGGGGTGGTTTTGGGGTGGTTGATGATTCTGGAAATGATGATTTTGAAGATGATAATGGTGTGAGTGATGGTTTTGATGACCAAATTGGGGATGGGCAGGGGTTTGATGATTTTGAGAAGGATGGGGATTTGATGAGGGTGATAATGTTATTGATCTTGATGAGATAGAAGGTGAGTTTGATGAAGGGGAGTTGGAGTTGCCTGATGCGGGATTGACTCCAGATAGTCCGTTTTATTTTTTGGATGGGTTGTTTGATAGTAGGGAGGAGAAGATTGCAGAGATTATGGAGATGATTAGAGAGGGTAAGGTTGATGCTGCGAGGAAGGCTCTGGAAAAATATAAGGAACATGTTAGGGAGCTTGAGGATGATCCTGATCCTAGGAAAAGGGGAGAGGCTAGGAGGGCTGTGGCTATGATTAATAGGGCTTTGAGAGATTTGGAAAGGGATTTGGATGAGGATATTAGGAGGGAATTTGTGGATAGTATTAGAGGGGATGAGAGAGGAGTGGTTACTGCGCTTGAGATTTCTAGTAAGATTAGAGATTTATGTGAACAGTTGTCTGAATTAGATCCTAATGAATACAATAGAGTTTGTGGTTTGAGTGGAGATTCGAAACCTTGGGAGAGAGAGTTGCATAAGGATTTGACTGAGGAGCAGAGGAAAGAGGCTAGAGAGTTTGGGGAGATTTTGAGTGATTGTATGAGGACTTCTGGAGGGGATTGTAGGTGTGAGGATATTAGTTTTGTGGCTATGCAGGAAATGTGTATAACTGCTAGGCCTTTGGCTGTTGCTTGTGGTTTAAATGATGATGAAGAGGCTTGTGATAAATTGGATAGTTTGGAGTTTCCAGAGATGCCAGATTATTTGAGAGATGTTGCAGATAGATTGGATGATAAGTATGCTGATGATAATTTTGATCATCATTTTCCAGGGGCTTGTGAAGATGCGGGGATAGATCCTAGAGATGGTGATGCTAAAGAAAAATGTTTTGCAGTTATGGTTGATATTGAGGCTCCTCCTGAATGTAGGGAGGCTATAAAGGAGGCAGGGGCAAATAATGAGAGAGAGGCGAGAGAGGTTTGTGAGAAAATTATGTTTGATCTTGATGCTCCTCAAGAATGTTTGGATGAGGGGATAGATAATTTTAAGGACTGTGGGGAGTTTATGAGAAGTCAAGGATTTGATGAAAAGGGAGGAGGTCCTAGGGGTCCTGATTGTGGAGGGATAGAAAATTCTGAAGAGAGGTTGAAGTGTTATGATAGTTTTGATAGGGGTGATTTTGAGAGAGGGTTTAGGGATGATTATAAGAAGGATTTTGATGATCACTATGATGATTATAATAGGGGAAGAGAGGAGTTTAAGGAGTTGCATCCAGAGTGTGTGAAGAATAGGATTCATTGGCCTCCTGATTGCGAGAGGTTTTTGAAGGAAGAGTTGCCAGGAATGAGGGAACGTAGGGATAAGGATTTTGAGGGGAGATCTGAAGGTACGAGAGAACAGCAAAAGCAATGCGAGGTAGGTTGTCGTGATCAAGGGAAGGCATGGGACTTTTATGGGGGAGAGTGTGAGTGTTATGCTGCGGATTTTGGAGATAATGATAAGGGTGGTTTTGGAGGTTATGATTGTGATGCGATGTATTGCCAGCAAGGATCTCATTGTGAGCCTGATTATGGGTGTGCGTCTGATAATGGGGGAGGTAGTTTTGATGATAGGGATTATGATGATAATTATGAGGAGAGTGAGTGTAAAGATGGTTGTGGTGATGAATGTCTGGGAGCTAGTAGGACTGATTGTGTTGATGGTGGGATGAGATGTGAGTGTTATTATGATGGGGATGAATATAAGGATGATGGTGGTTCTGGTGGAGGTGGTTTTGATGGTGGTGATGGAGAGTTAGGTAGTTCGTCTCCTTTTGAAGGTGACGATAGTTCGGGAAGTGGTGGTGATTCTGGTTCTAGTAGTTCTGGTGGTGGGGATTCGGGAGGGTCGGATGGTGATAGTGGAGATAGTAGTCCTATTAATGCAGAAGTGGTAAGAGGTATTACTGGTAATTCTGTTGGGAATAAGTTTTTGGATTATTATTTTAGAAGATAGTTGAGAGTGGTTGAGTATAGGAAGATTTTTAAATAGGTTAATGATTGTTTTGTTGAGGCGATATATATGAAAAATGGATCCTCGAGTAAGAAAGTTGGCGCAGCAAACTGTAAGGTATTCTTTGGATGTTAAACCTGATACGAATGTGATTATTAGTGGGGGGGAGGAGGCTAAGGAGTTTATTGTTGAGTTGTATAAGGAAGTGATTCTTCGGGGGGCGCATCCGATTGTTAATGTTCGATTTGATGGGATGAGTGATTTTTTTTATAAGTATGCTAATAAATCTCAGTTGGAGAGGTTTCCAGATATTCAGATGGATATGATTAAGAAAAGTCAGTATTATATTGGGATTAATACGACGGGGAATACTAAAGAGCTTTCGAATGTGGATCCTAAGAAGATTATGATTCGGAAGAAGGTTACCCGACCGATTGGAGATCATATTGTTAATTCGTCTAATAAGAAGGAAGGGTGGATGAAGAGGGTTACTATTGGGTTTCCGTGTTCGGCATTGACGCAGGAGGCTGGGATGTCGTTGAATGAGTATGAGAATTTTGTGTTTAGTGCTTGTTTGATAGATTGGAAGAAGTTTGGTAAGAGGCTCGATAAGATTAAGGGGGTTTTTGAGAAGGCTAGAAAGGTTCATTTGATTGGTAATGGAGTTGATTTGAGGTTTTCGATTGATGGGAAGAATTGTATTGCGGATAGAGGAGAGGAGAATATGCCTGGGGGTGAGGTTTTTATGGCTCCGGTGCGAGAGAGTATGAATGGGTTTATTGAGTTTGATTATCCTAGGATTGTTAATGGGAATTTGATTAGTGGGGTTAAAATGAAGTTTGAGAATGGAAAAGTTGTTGAATATAGTGCTGAGGAGGGTGAGGGGTTTCTTAGAGAGTTGTTGAGTACGGATGAGAATGCGAAGTTTGTGGGAGAGTTTGGGGTTGGGTGTAATGCGGGAATTGATAAGTATACAAATGATTTGTTGTTTGATGAGAAGTTGGATGGGACTATTCATTTGGCTTTGGGGATGGCGTATAAGGATAATGGTGGTGGGAATGATAGTGCGATTCATGTGGATATTGTTAAGAGTATGAAAGAGGCGAAGATGGTTTTGGATGGGAAGACTGTTCAGGAAAATGGGGAATGGAAGGTTTAGATTTAGGTTGTAGTTAGTTGTTGTTGTAGTTAGTTGTTGTATGTGAAATCTTCTTCATCTAATGTTGGGAAGTAGTTTGTAAATGCTTCGTCTGTAAGTGCCTTGTCTACAAGTGTTGGTTGGAGGTTGTGTGTTGGAGGATTATTGCTTTTAAGATTTGATGAGGGGGTTGGTGATTCTGCTTCGAGATTTTGTGTTGAGTTGTTTAGATGGTTAATGAGTTGTAATGCGTCTATTGGTGTGTTGTGTCTGTCTCCGTTTACATCTAAGAAATAAGGTGTTGTTGAATGTAGTGTTGTTGATCTGTTCTCGTTTATGTTGTTTAGGGCAATTAATAAATCTGTTGATGAGATTATTCCGTCTGCGTTTATGTCTTTGGGGTTATTGGGATTTTGATTTGTTGTTTTGAATTCTAGGTTGTCGACTTTTGATCTTTGGTATCTTCCTGAACTTGACCAACTGCCTACGGCTGATGCTCCTAATTGGGTTAATGGTGGTAATTGATTTTTTAGGTTTGCTTTTAGGACTAAATCTGATCCATAGTTTGGGTCTTCGTTTGAGGTTATGGTTAGGGTTGCTTCTTTTTCTTGTGAGTTGTATGTTAATGTGTTGTGATAGGTGGTGTTTAATTCGAATCTAGGAGGGGTTTCTTGTTGTGAGAAGAAATTTCCTTCGCTGTCGAATCCGAATATATGAATGCCTTGTTTGTATCCTCCGTAAAGGGCGTAGATTGCTGGATCGCCGGGGGATTTTTGGTTTGTTTTTCTTGATTCTGAGAACAATCCGAAGTTAGTGTCACCAGAAGTTCTTCTTGTGATATTTATATCGAATTCTAGGGTGAAGCTTTCTCCTTTATGGTCGATTGGAATGGTTGCATATTCTTGGGAGTTCGTGTATGAACTTACTTTTAAAGTGTTGTTTGAAACTTCGTAATGGGTTGGTTTATTTGTTTCAAATCCAGGGTCTGTTGAGAAGTCTGAAGAGATTGAGGTAAGCATGAGGCGGTTTTCTAAGGGTTCAAGGGCTAGAGGTTTGTTATTTCTAGTTTTGTTTTTTGGTTGTTTTCGTTTCATATTTTTAGTTGATTTTTTGTGTATTTAAGTGTTTTGTTTTGTGACTATTGTGTAATAGTTACAGTATTGTGAGGCGATTGTTAATACTAGTTAGATAGTTTTATAAATAATTAATTCTTGTTATTAAAAAGAGAGTGAAAAATGGTAGATAATGTAAATCAAAGATTTCCAAACCTACAATTTTTCT
>CAZOQD010000002.1:0-2867 GCA_964581925.1 Candidatus Woesearchaeota archaeon | reverse complement strand
TAAATCAAAGATTTCCAAACCTACAATTTTTCTTTTGGAGTGAAAAATGGTAGATCGGAAAATTGTTGAGTATTTTAGGTTGCATAGGGGGAATTATAAAATTGGGGATTTGAAGAAGAAGGTTTTGAGTGAGGGTTATACTCAGAAGGATGTTGATGATGCGATTGCTCAGTTGGATAGGCAGAGTGGAGGGAGTGTGCCGACGGTGAAGGCTACGGTTAATAAGATTAATACTATGAATTTTACTGTTCCTAATAGTGGGGGGAATGTTGTGAGTAATAATAATGATAATAATTTGAATAATGGTGGTTTGAATAAGGGTAATCTGAAGAATCAGGGGGTGAATGATCAAGGGGTGAATGGGGTGAAGAAAGGTAAGGTGAAGAAAGGGAAGAAAGCTGTTGTTAAGAAAAAGAAGAAATGGGTTTTGGCTTTGGTTCTTTCGGTTTTGTTGGGGTGGTTGGGGGTTGATAGGTTTTATGCAGGTTATGTTTTGTTGGGGGTTTTGAAGTTGGTTACGTTGGGGGGTTTGGGGGTTTGGTGGTTGATAGATATATTTTTGATAATTTTGAAAAAGGATTTTAGTAGGGCTATATGGGTTTGATAGATAGGATTTGAACTTGTAGGTTTTCTTTGTATTGAGATAAGGTTCCGGTTATGATTATTTGTTGGTTTTTAGTATAATCTGTTATTTGATTTATTAATAGGTCTATTTTTCCTGTGGTGTCGTCTAGGGTTAGTATTTGGAAAGTTTCGTAGTTTTTGATGTTGGTTATTTTTCCTTTTAGAGCTATTTGTTTGTTTAGTTGTTTAGTTGTTAGTTGGTCGATGGTTGTTAGTTTTGGTTGGAGAGTGTTTGCTAATAGTAGGAGGGTGAAGATTCCTAGGAGTGAGATTGCTAGGGATAGTTTTAGTAGTGATAGTTTTGATAGGAGTTTCATGGTTGTATTTAGAGGGAAAGATTTATTAATAATTTTGTGTTGGTTTGTTTATGGGAAAGAAGTTGAGTAATGATGAGAGGTTTGAGTTGGCTAAGAGGAATACGTTGGAGATTATTGGTGAGGATGAATTGAGAGAGTTGATTAAGAGTAAAGGGAGGCCGGTTGTTTATTTGGGTACGGCTCCGACGGGAAGGCCTCATCTTGGATATATGATTTGGTTGTTGAAACTTGCTGATTTGCTTCGTGCGGGATTTAAGGTTAAGGTTTTGTTGGCGGATTTGCATGCTTTGTTGGATGGGGTTAGTTGGGAAGAGTTGGATGGTAGGTATAATTATTATGCGGCGGTGATTCCGGAGGTGATTAAGGCTATGGGGGTGGATGTTAAAGGGATGGAGTTTGTTAAGGGGAGTAGTTTTGAGTTAAGTGGTAAGTATATGGAGGATTTGTTAAGAATGTCAACTAATGTTTCGGTTAGGGATGCTACGAAGGCGGCTAGTGAGGTTGTTAAGTTGGGAGATAATCCTAAACTTTCTGGGTTGATTTATCCGTTGATGCAGGCGCTTGATGAAGAGTATTTGAAGGTGGATATGCAATTGGGTGGGGGAGATCAGAGGAAGATATTTGTGATGGCTCGTGAGCAGAATCCTAAGATTGGCTATAAACCTAGGATAGAGATGATGACTCCGTTACTTCCTGGGTTGATTGGGAAGAAGATGAGTGCAAGTGATGTTGGTAGTAAGATTGATTTTTTGGATGATGAGAAAACTGTAATAAAGAAAATGAATAAGGCTTATTGTTTGGAAGGGGATGTGGATAATGGGGTGATGAGTTTTATGAAGAATATTTTGATGGTTATAATGGGAGATAATGGGGCTAGGTTTAAGGTTGAGAGGCCAGATAAGTTTGGGGGGAATGTTTCTTATGCTGATTATGAGGAGTTGGAGAAGGATTTTGTTGCTAAGAAATTGCATCCGATGGATTTGAAAAATGCAGTTGCTCGGGAGATAAATTTGTTGTTTGGGAAGATGGATACTAAGAAGTTGAAGAAGTTGAGTGGGAAGGGGTATGGGGATGGATGATTAAGGGTATGGGTGAGAAAGTTAGAACTAGACTACTGAAAGAAGAGCTTTAATTATTATATATCCTAATATTAATGTTATCCCTATTTTTATCCATTCTAGGACGTCTTTATCTGTGAAACCTTTTTTATTCATTTTATCCTTGCTTCTAGTTTAGATAATCTTTCAGATATTATAAGCTTTTCTTTTAATTTTTTGATTTCTATTATGTTATCTTCTATTTTATTAAGATAAGAAGATACAAAATAGAATATTAAAACTAGAGGGTAAAGAATAAGAATATATAATCTGTATTCTGGGCTTAGTAGTGCGACGATTCCTACTATGATTGAAGTTAGTCCAAATATCACTGTTTTTTGTTCAGTGTCCATGATCTTTGCTGAGTTATTATGGCTTTATAAGAGATTTTGTTCTAGAAGATATATATTTTATTCTAGTTCTATAAATTCTGTTTTTAATTGTTTGAGAGAGGTTATGGAAACAACCTTTGAGAATTTATATTTTTGGGTTAGCTCTTTGATAAATTCATAATATTCGTCTATGTCTTTTGATCTAAATTTGATGAGAATTTCGTAATCGCCAGTTATTATGTCTGCACTTTCTACTCTGGAATCTTCCATTATTATTCTTGTAATTTTTTCTGGATCTCCATAGCTATCATTGTTGAGGTTTATTAAGATAAATGTACAATGACTTTGATCAATTTTTTTGTAATCGAATACTGCTTTGTAAGTTAGTGTTGATTTTTCTTTTTCTAATCTTTTTATGTTATAGTGCAGGGTTGTTGAGGGAGTTTTTAGTTTTTTGGCGAGGCGAGCAATTTGAGGTGTGCAATATCCTTTTTTGA
>CAZOQD010000001.1:0-23145 GCA_964581925.1 Candidatus Woesearchaeota archaeon | reverse complement strand
TTGTAGGAAAAGGAAAATGCGTATCCCAAAAATGCATAAAAAGAAAAAACGGTTTCTTACTCCCTTGCTCATCAATCTCCTTAATTTTACTAATCCCTAAACTCATAGTTTCTTTAGCCGGAGAAAAATTAGCCGATGCACGAGTCTTAACCATCTTCTTCCCAAACGCATAAGCCCAATTCGGCAACCCCAAAAGAAATTTCTTAACACTAGGAAGATTCATAAACTTTTTCATCATACTAACACTATCATCCTTCTCCTCATAATAATCAAATCCCTCCTTGAAAAACAAACCAATCCAATCCACAGCAATTGTCTCATATCCCTTACCTTTCAAAAAACTAGGCAACCAAAACTTATTCTCTTCTAATTTAGTAAACTCCTCTTCCGCCGTATACGGAAACTGATGAACAATTCCATGATTACTAGGATACTTCCCCGTAAATATCGAAGTCAAACTAGGAGCAGTTGCATTTGAACTAGAATAAAAATCCTTAAAAACCAAACCCTCACTACCCATCTTACTCAAATTTTTATCAGTCACCTTATCATACCCATACAAACTCACATTCTTAGTCCTAAAAGCATCAACAATCACTATAATAACATTTTTCTTCTTATCTTCACTACCATTAACCCTACTCCCATTTTCACCCTCCAATTTCTTACTAGTTTCCTCATTAACATTCTCTTCCATTATTTCTCACCAATATAATCCTTCACCGTATCCTCAACAATTTTTTCCCATTTATATATATTAGCATACTTCCTAACATCTTTATCCTTCCAACTCAAAACCTCTCTAACTCCCTCAACAATTTCATCCACATTTGCCTTCCTTATCACTTTACCATTCTCTCCATCTTCAATCATCATTCTAACCCCTCCAACATCACTAACAACACTTGGCCTATTACAAGCCATCGCCTCCATAACAGTAACCGGAGCACCTTCTTTCAAAGACGGCAAAACAAGTAAATCACAAGCACCCAAATACAACAATTTCTCACGACCAAAAACCCCTCCCAAAAACTCAACATTATCCAACCCCTCGCTCTTGGCCCATCTCTCCAATTCATCCCTCTCCTTACCATAACCCGCAATTTTTAATTTAACATCTTTCAACTTAACCCCTCTCAACTCATCATCATCCCTAAATTTCTTCATAGCCTCCAACAAATATCCAACACCCTTCATTCTATCAACTCTCCCAAGAAAAAATATCATCTTCTCATTTTCATCAATTCCCAACTCCCTACGAGCATACCTTTTATTTATCTCATCAAAATACTCATCCCCAATCCCCATCGTCCTAAACACAACATTACAATTCTTACTCTTCAAATAATCCATCTCCTCGCCACTCAACGCATAAAACTTTTCCGCATTACAAATAACCCTACTCTCATACAACTGCCCCAACCAAAACAACGGAAAAAACAATCTCTTCTTCCAACTCTCCCTTAAATGGCGCAACGGCCAACTCCCTCCATGATGCTGCACAATTATCCTCACATTCTTAAACAAATCCAAAATAACAAGCCCATGAAGATTATGACATTCATGCAAATGAATAACAACCTCATAGCCATCACGATAACTCTTCTCAACCTCTTTCTTCAAATCCCTTAACATACTAAAACTAAAATCCATCCCATAAAGCGGAGAAAAACTCACAGGAAAAAACCTAAGCTTTATCCCATTCTCAACATACTCCTCATATCCACTATTATCTTTCTCCGGAGCCCAACACTCAACCTCAATTCCCTCATGAAACTTCCTCAACTGACTAGCCGTCTTAAAATACCAATCATTAAGCACTATCTTCTTCAAATCATCTTCCTTATTAGCAAAGTACGAATGCGACGCATGCGCTATCATAATTACCTTAAGCTTTTTTCCCATAACAATTTAGAAAATACCTAATTTATAAAAATATATGAACTACCCATTAGGTTTTAGTAACCAATTTCTTATTCCAATCCCCCAAAAACCCCACAAAACTTATAAACCTCTCATCATACAAATACCTACAAAAAAGGTTTGAGAAAATGCCACAAATATCCCTTTCACATAAAATTAAACTTGTTTCTAACTATGTCCACGATGGAAGATTCCGTGAAATCTACAATATGATGTTCTGGGTCTATCCATTATGGTGGAACCGAAAATGGTCAGCTTTCATCATGAACAAATTCCTACCCAAACTCGGAATAGACCTTTTCCCCCCTTTCCTAGAAATAGAACCAACAACTGCTTGTCAATACGCCTGTGTTTGTTGCGAACACTCTTATTGGAAAGAACCTCCAAAAAACATACACTTTAACGATTTCAAAAAAATATTCGACGGCTTCGGAAAAAACCCCAAATGGCTCGGCTTAACAGGAATAGGAACTTCATATCTAAACAAAGACTACCACAAAATGCTAAGTTACGCAAAATCAAAAGGAACAATAATAGAAACCTTCGACCACTTCAACGATCTCGAAGACGACGACCACATAAGAGAACTAATAAACACCGGAATGGATCTCTTATTCATCTCAATTTACGGCGGAACCAAAGAATCATACGAAAGCGTAATGCGAGGGGGAAACTTCGACAAAGCAATGCATAACGTACGAAGATTTGTAGCACTAAAAAAACAAATGAACAAAAGATTCCCACTTCTCAGTTTCCATTACATAATAACCAAAGACTCAAAAGACTCGATCCTACAATTTCTAGATTTCGTCCACTCATTAGACACAGAAATCGCAGAAGTTCTAGTAACTCCAATGACTCACGCTTTCAAAGAAGCCGAAGATTTCGCAGTCTCAATAAATGAGGAATACGTAGAAAATGTAAGAAAAAAAGCAAAAAAACTAGGAATAGAAATAACCATAAACTTCAGCGCCAAAAAAGACACAGAAGACTTACAAAAACGCCCACCTATACACAACTGCAAGGAACTTATAATGCCATTCATATTCTCAAACGGAAACATAACTCCCTGTTGCTCATTAAACGAAGCAAACAACCGAGACTGGCAACACGGCACAGCCCTAGGGAACGCAATACAAACCCCACTCAGAGAAATTTGGTACTCAAAAAGATACAAGGAAATGAGAAAAGCCATCAGAGAAAACAAGGTCCCTCCCGAATGCATCTACTGCCCCGCCTACGACCTATCAAATATCACAAAAGAAACCATCGAACAATCTAACCAAATGGCCCGAGCTAACAATCCCAAGATGCAACAAGCAAAAGTTGTAGCCCCTATCATAGTTGAACGTATTAAATAATAAATTAATATACTAGCAAAACATTACACAAACATCTAATAAAAATGAAAGTCGATTATTCATACGTGCTTGAGAACATAACTCCTATAAATAAATTAAGGAGAGTAATCTTATCTGTAACTTACGACTGTAATTCAAAATGCAAAACTTGCTTCATATGGAAAGAAAAAAGACCCAACGAATTATCTCTAGAAGATTTCAGAAATCTCGCAAATAAGGAAGAGTTCAAACAAGTAAGATTTCTAACCTTAACCGGAGGAGAAACTTTTCTAAGAATGGATATTGACGAAATTGTAAATATTTTCAAAAAAGCAAATCCCAAATTACATATAACCTTACTTTCAAATGCACTCATGCCCGAACTAATGTACAAGAAAGTAAAAAACATGCCCAAGGATGTTGCAATAAATCTTTCTTTAAACGGAAATGAAGAAACTCACGACGATGTTAGAGGAGTAAAAGGGAACTTCAAAACATTAATAAGAACAATAGAATACATGAAAAAACTAAACCGAAGAACAAGCCTTATTTTCACAGTTTCAAAAGAAAACCACGATCAATTATTATGGGCCTGGAATTTTGCAAAATTCCACAATGTAAACATAATGTTCTCTCCAGAGATGGATTATGCAAGACTAAGTCCAGAAGAAGGAAGAGGTTTATTTGACCATCAAAAAGAACTAGTCTTAAAACAACTAAGAAAAATATATGCAGAAAGAAGAAGGCCTTTCTTCGACGACACTTATTATCTATTCTTCAAAAAATTCTATAACAACGAAACCGTAACAAATAATTGTTATGCAGGAACAAACTCTGTTTTCATAAACTTTACCGGAGAAGTCTACGCCTGCGAAAACTTAGTAGATAGATCAACCCCCTTAGGAAATATAAAAGAAGGATTCCTACTCCCAAAAAACTACCAAGAAGTAATAGAAAAATCCAAATGCTACGAGAACTGTTTCCTATTATGCGAGATGGTTAGAAATCTAAGAAAACATCCGATTAAGACATTGGTGGAGATTAGAAGGTAATCCTACAGAATAGAAATTCTTAAAAACTAATAAAACTCAAGGATTTTATGAAATCTGGTAGTTTTTTTGGTGTTTATGTTTCAGAAACTGTAGGGTTGGAGGATTTGCCAGCAAAGTTACAGGCTGCAAAGGATGTTAAACAGGTTTATGAAGGAGAAAATATTTACCAGGGAGTTATATCCGGATTTATAGATTACAGGCCTAATATGTTTATTATTCATGGAGCTCCAGGATTGTTCCCTTCAGATGATAACATGTTTACTCTCCTTGGCGAAAAATATCGTAAACCACTTTTGTCTACAATAACACACGTTTATACCGGACCTAGTTTTGATCAACCCGAAGAAATTTTGGTTCAAAGAAGAAGCACAAAATCTACAGCACAAGGCCATGGAGAAATTCAACCAGCTGCAGCTGGTTTTGTAGAATTCAATGAACCTCCAGAAGCTACTGCAATAAGAGAATTTAAAGAAGAAGGGAAATTCAATACCGAAGGCAATTACAGTTTTGTTGGTAAAATAAATGGAAATCTTTCATTATTATCTAACGAGCCAATTCAATCACTAGATCTAACTGTCAATAATCTTTTAGGAGAATACAACAATCCCTGCTTAAGTTATGTTGTTTTCGTAAATCCCGAAGCAAAAGATCAAATTGAAAGATATAGGAAAGTACACACTTATAATGGCATTTCACCCACTCCAGAAGAGGTTAAAGAAGACGGATCGACAGAAGGAACAGTTTTAAGATTAGATTACCAAAATGCTAAAAGAATATTATCTGAAGTTTGGTCAAGAGATGAAGATTTCGCATGCACTTTCCAAAGTTTCGCTAGTTTTATGGACATATTCAGATAATCACCTATAGAGGACTTTGATTAACTTCAATTTCCGAAGGAAATCACATTAAAGTCCTTCTTAGGGGCGAGAAAAACGGAGTTTTTCAGAGTCACCTATATTTCTCCCAAGCCTTTCTAAACGCATCCGCCATATTACTTGCAAAAGCCATCCACGACAAATTATCCCTTACAAAAAAACTCGCCTTACAAGTTTTCTCATTATATTTCTCTTGATTGTTATAAATTTCCAGAACAGCAACAGCATAATCTTTTGTCACAATTCCAAGATCATTTTCTTTTATCAGTGAAGCAGTTTCCATATCTTCTGAAACTATAATCGACATTCCAGCAGAAAGCATTTCTAAAGGTACCAAAACTCCTCCCTGCCCCATCATGGGAAACAATCCCACATCTGCCGCCTTAAATAAATCCCTCAGTTCTTCCCTAGTTGCAAGATTTCCAGCAAGCAAAACATGTTTCCCAAGTTTATTTTTTTTAATATAATCTTCAATTTTCTTTTTATAATCTTCATCATCAAACCTTCCCGTCAATATTAGCAATATATTTGGAATTTTCTCTCTCAAATAGTTAATAGTCTTAACGCTCTCCAATTGATTCCTAGACTCATTCAATATCCCTGACTGCATTACCACAAATTTATTTTTTAACTTAAATTTATCCACCGCTTTTTTAGCATCCCCGTTAGAAAAAAAATCATAATTAATACCAAAATTTACCATTCTAGGAATTTTACCATATCTCTCTTTAGATCTTTCTAAATTCGCCTTCTCCGCAACAGTTATTATATCAATACTCTCTCTCACAATAATTCTATCTATCCAAATTCTAAACTTATTAAGTATCTTATAAAAAAATCCAGCATCAGGCTTACTCCATAAATTTGGAGGCAAGTTCATAAACCAAACAGCAGATTTTTTTCTTGGCCACAAACTCCAAGTAACCGGAAAGTCATGAAAATTAATCACATCATAATCATCTTTAATCTCACTCAATTTTTTTCTAAAAAGACTAATAGCCTTAAGAACTTCTGAAACACTCCTATATCCGGGCGGTCTTAAATCAATATCATTTTTTATAGTTATAATCTCAGTATTAATCAGTTCTTCTTCAACTTCTCTTGAACTTGACAAGGCCAAGATATCATTTTTAATCCCCATCTTAGTTAAACAATTAGCCATCTCAACTATAAGCAACTCTGCCCCACCAAAATATTTCATCTGATTATGAACAATTAGAACTCTAGGATTATTCTCTTTCATTGTTCCCTTAGCAAGTTCATAATCCTCTAATGTATTAACATTCGTATAGTTCTTCGAGATCTGATAAACTAGAACTTTCTTACCATCGTCAATCGCAACCTGTATAAGGTCAACCAGTTCTTTCTGACCCCTAATAGCATTGATAGGTGTTCTATCTATATAATCCAACATCTCATTTTTTAAAATACAATGCCCGGTCCCTTTGATATTATTAATCTTGACTTTTGGTTTCTCTATTAAACGAAAAGCCCTCATATCTTCATTAACCATCGCTGTATATGTCTTTCCAATACTCTCCTTACTATCTTCATAAACAGTCCCACAGATAGCCAAACAATCTTCTTTCTTAAACTTTTTAACCATGCCTCTAATATCTGCATTAAAAACCAATTCATCTCCCAACATCAAAATAAAATCACTACCTCCAATTTTATCTTTAGCATTATTTATAGCTTCAACCAATCCCTTACCTTCCTTCTCTATAATATAGCTCACTTTAATCCCCTTATAATTATCCCCCACATAATTCATTATCTCCTCAGGTCTATAATGTAAAACAAGAATTATTTCATTAACACGAGCCTTGTGAGCATGCTCAAGATTGTATTCAATAAGTGGTTTCTCAAATAACTTAACCATACATTTATTTCCTTCTCCAATAAGCTTACCTAATCTTTTCCCTAACCCCCCCGCTAATATAACTGCTTTCATAAAATCTAAGAACAGAATAGAATTTAAAGCATTTAGATAACAAATAAGTTATTTTACAAAACATACTATCTAGCTAAAATCTAAACAACAGTAATCTTTAAAAAAACCCATCCCTATTCACTAAAACATAAAAAGAGATATCAAGACATATCAAACCATAACATGAAAATAACACTAATCTCAACAAGCACGTTCCCCTCAGACCAAGGCCTCCGTACCTTATCCGCTTGCCTAGAACGAGCCGGTCATGAAGTCCTATTAATATTCCTACCTTTAGTAGAAGACTACATGCGAAGATATGCAAAAAACGAACTACAAGCCATCTGGGAGAAAACTAAAAATTCAGAGTTAGTAGGAATCGGTTCTATGGAATCAACAACAGGCAGAGCAAAACAACTTCTAGATATGTATCAAAAAAACAACATTCCGATAGTCTGGGGAGGCCCACATCCAACTTTCTTCCCAGAAAAATGTTTCGACATGTGCGATCTAATTTGTGTAGGAGAAGCAGAAGAAGCTTTAGTTGAACTTGCCGATACTATGGACAAAAAACAACCCATAACCAACTTAAAAAATTTCTGGGTAAGACAAGACGGAAAAGAATATAAAAACCCAGTAAGACCTCCAGCAAATGATTTAGACATATTAGCCCAACCCGATTTCGACATTGAAGATCAACTTATTTTAGAGAAAGGCAAGATGATACCTTTCGAAGAAAGACATTTCGCAGGAATGCTCTTTTTCCAAACCGAACGAGGATGCCCACAAGCATGCAGTTACTGCACTAACAACATCCTACGAGCGTTATACGAAGACAAAGCCGACCTATTAAGAACCCACAGCGTAGACTACGTAATAGACTTCTTCAAGAAAATTAAAGCTCGCTTTCCTACTATACAAACAATAGATTTAAGAGACGAAACAATAACTGTAAGAAAAACAGCATGGCTAAAAGAATTCTCGGAAAGATACAAAAAAGAAGTTGGAATAAGACTCAAATGTCTAGCCGAACCAGCAACAATGTCATTCGGAAAAGTCAGCGAGGAGAAAATACGTTTGCTAGTCGAAGCAGGCCTAACAGACATAATCATAGGAATCCAATCAGGAAGTGACAGGCTTAACAAAGAAATCTACCACCGATTCATAACCGGAAAAAACGTTCTAGAATGCGCAAAAACAATCAACAAATTCAAAGACAAACTAACCGTAATGTACGACATAATCTCATGCAATCCATATGAAACAAATGAAGACATCATAGAAACAATAAGGCTCCTACAAAAAATACCAAAACCATATTTCCTAAGTGTAAACAACCTAATCTTCTTTGAAGGAACGCCACTATACAAAAAAGCCCGAGAAGACGGTCTAATCAAAACCTACAACGACACTGCAGGAAATCTCAATTACTGGGACCGCTGGAAACACATCAAACTAAAAAAGAAAAATCCTTATCTAAACCTTGTTTTAAACATGATGCGAGGCTCTGTAACTGAAAGAAGATATGGTTTATTACCTGCCTCGTTCGTCCAGTATCTAACTAGAAGAGACATGGTCTGCTACAATATTAGAAACGAAAAACCAACATACATGGCAGGTGAAGTCGTAGAAGTCATGGACAACACTCGTGAAAAACTAATCAAACCTGCATTTAGAGCAATGCCCCTAAGAGTAAAAACATTTTACGACAAAGTCAGATATAAAGTTTAAAACCCTAATCAATCTTCTAACTCAATAATCTTTATATAACAATTTTCTTCTTACCCATTATGGATTTATCAGAAAAATTAACCCAAGCAAAATTAGAAGGAAAATTACCCAAAATCACTGTATTCAACAGAATCGATGGCCCCGGGTCTTCATTAGACTTGAGATTATTCCAACAAATTTTCTGGAAACTAAAAGAAATACCTGAAAACTATCATGAGGATCCAAGCATGCTCTGGTCCAAAGGAATCCCTAGGACAGTAGGTATATCGATAGACGTCGGAACCGAGATAATCGCAGAACCGCTAGAAAAAGGAAAAATCGGAGTAGAATCAAAAGATTTTAATTTCTTGTATGAATACGAAAAAAATACTGTCCCCCCAATAAAAGAAAACTGGTTGTTAAGGGTTATGGAAGTATTTAATCTAAGTGGAGTCAAATTTATAATAAAAAATAACAATCCCAATCTCAAATCGGCCGGACTAGGAGGGTCTGCAGCAGTTACAACAGGGGTCGCATTATTAGCAAACAAACTAACTGGAAATAAACTAACTCCTCATCAAATAGTCGGCATGGCTTCGATGATGGAAGAGGATCTCGGAGTAAGCATAACTGGAACTCAAGAACAAAGTTGCGCAGTTTTCGGCGGAGTAAGAGACTACATCTGGTTCCCATGGGGCATTCCTGGGAAAGAAGGATTTTATGGAACATCAATCAGACAAGAACTTCTAAAACCCGAAGAATATCAAGAGCTAAGAGACAGAATAGACATATATTTCTGTTTGCAAAGACAAAGTACCGATGTAAATCAAGTCTGGATGGATCAACTAAAAACTCCAAACGGCATGAAGCTCCACGAAAGAAAACTAGATCTCGCTTATCAATTTAGAGAAGCAATTAGAACAAAACAATGGGAAAATATGATAGAACCAATTAATCAATATAGAGACATAAGAACTCAACTCTGCCTACAATACATGAGCGATGAAGCCCTAGAAATCTATCTCCTCTCAAAAAAACACAACGCAGTCTGCTTTCCCTTGGGGGGAGGCGGAGGATCCGTAATGGTCTTCTCACCCAACCCAGAAAACCTCAAAGCATTCAGAAAAGATTTAAACGAAAAGTTCATGTACATAGACTACAACATAATTCCAGAAGGACACAAGTTCGAAAACATTTGATAAAAACAATCACAACCCTAATTTTAATCCAACTTCTCAATATCTTCTTCTTCCAAAACATTCTTCACAGCAGACAATTCAGAATCTCTAAGGAAATTAAGCAAATCCAAACTAACTTCTCTAAAATCATCAATTACATGATCTACTTCAGCTTCAAGTAACTCTTCTTTAGGATATGTAGTTGTTATCCCTATAACCTTCATCCCAGCAGCTTTAGCAGACCTAATCCCTGGAATAGAATCCTCAAACACAACACAATCAGAGGGACTACAATTCATTTTCTCAGCCGTTTTCAAATACACTTCCGGATGAGGCTTCCCATTTTCCACCTCAGAATCATCAGTTATTACTGGAAAAAAATGTCTAGTATCAGTTTTCCTCAAAACAAATTCAACATTTTCCGGCGGAGAAGCCGTAGAAATCCCCATCTCTACCTCATTCTCCTTAAGCATCCCAAGAAACTCAACCAATCCTTCAGTAGGTTTAATAAAATCATCATAAATCTCTCTATACATTTCCTCCTTAATCCTACTATATTCCTCGATCTCTCTTTCAATCAAATCATCTCCAAAAAGCCTCTTTAAATTATCCTTATTCACCCCATGAGTCTGCCTATCAATTTCCTCATCAGAAAGATGACCCACTCCATTCCCCTTACAAAAATCTCTCCAAGCCCTTATATGAAACGGCCTACTATCTGTAATAACTCCCTCCATATCAAAAATAACTACCAACTTTTTCATAAAATTAAATTAGGATTTTTCTTTTATAAATATATAGGATAACGAACAAACATCCTTATCACCTATCTAAATCTTTAAAAAACAATTCTTATTAAAATTAAGATGACTCAAAAAGAAATTGAACAAATCATTAATGAAAGCACCGAAACTCATAATCTAACTCATAATTATAACAATGAAATTCTAAAAGCCGCACAAATAATAATCACTACATTAAAAAAAGGAAACAAAGTTTTAGCATGTGGTAACGGAGGATCCGCTCTTCAAGCCCAACACTTCACTGGAGAACTAGTAGGCAAGTTTGAAAAAGAAGAGAAAAAAGCACTTCCAGCAATAGCCTTAAACACAGATTCAGGAAACATGACTGCAGTTGGAAACGATTACGATTTCTCTCAAGTTTTCAAAAGACAGGTACAAGCCCTAGGAAAACCCGGAGATGTCTTAATATGCTTCTCAACATCAGGAAACTCTGAAAATCTGATCCAAGCAACTAACAAAATAAAAAACATAAAAGTTATCAATCTCTTAGGAAGAGACGGCGGAAAAATGAAAGGCACCGGAGATCTAGATATCATAATAGAATCAAAAAGCACAGCAAGAATCCAAGAATGTCATCTACTCATTCTACACATCTGGGCCAAACTAGTAGAAAACGCCTTCACAAAATAAAAAAATCAATCCTCAACATAAAATGATCTCAATAATAATAACCTCTTTCAAAGAACCAGACACCATCAAATATACAATTGAATCAATAATCAATCAACAAATAAAAGAAGACTACGAACTCATAATAACTGCTCCAGACGATGAAACTCTCAAGGTAGCAAAATCCTATCAAACCAAAAACCCAGAAAAAACTATAAATCTCTATAGAGATCCAGGAAAAGGAAAATCATACGCCCTCAACTTATTATTAAAAAAAACACTTGGAAGAATTATCATTTTCACCGATGGAGACGTCCACATATCTAATAACTCAATCAACGAACTAATCAACGAGTTCAAAGACGAAAAAGTAGGTTGCGTCACAGGAAGACCTATCCCTCAAGAAGACAAATCAACAAAATACGGCTATTGGTCTAACTTATTATTTGACGCAGCGCATAAACAACGAACCAACCTCAAAAATCAGAACAAATTCCTAGAATGCTCTGGCTATTTATGGGGTTTCAGATCAAATCTAATAACCGAAATTCCCTTAGACGTAGCCGAAGACACCATAGTTCCATACATGTTCAACGAAAAAGGATTTAAAATAAGCTACTCCCCACTATCAGAAGTCTATGTCAAAAACGTAGACAACTGGCCAGATTGGATCAAACAAAAAACAAGAACAACAAAAGCCCACGAAACCCTAAAAAACTACATCAACCTAGAAACCGCTCCAAGAGCAAAAACCTTCTTAAACGAATCAAAAGGAATAACCAACCTCTTCACCTACCCAAAATCACCAAAAGAATTCTATTGGACCCTTCAATTAATCCTAGCAAGACTATACATGTGGCTCAAGGTCTTTTACGACACAAAACTCCAAGACAAACAGTATACTGATGCTTGGGAAAGGGTGGATAGTACTAAATAGGTTATCATCTAAATCCTTAAAAATAAATAAATATCTCTAGATAAAATGGGCTATATCAATACTACCTTTGCACACGGAAATGGACCTTTTTCTAGAACTTTAGAATGGGCGATAGAAGTCAATAATGTTAGAGAAGAGAGGTCACTATCAAGATCACCCATTGTAGTTCCATTAGTATACGGAGATAGACAAAAAATAATAATGAGAGAGGAGATTAAAGATAATGTGTCTCCAGATTTTCTAGATGAGCATCCTGAGGAGATTATATTGGATGAGGTCCAAGGAAATATACTTAATCAATTAATGTTCAAGGGTAGCGATTATGCGGAGAATTTAAGACACTTAGCTAATGATTATCAAGATTTAGAAGATGCACTTCAGAGACATTTAGATCAAAAAAGAAATCTAAAATATTTTGACAGTAAAGATGTTCAGATTGATTTACGAGATACAGAATTCCAACTAGGTCTAAACAACCGAGTGCAAACAGATATAAAAATTCAATTTTACACCGCAGGAGGAACCGGACCTTTTGATGAGATTTTAGAAAGGGCAATTTTAGATAATCAAATTGACTTAAGCATAAAAGCGATGCAGAATGCAATACCGGTAGCACAAAGAATGATTAGAAATCAAAGAATCGTATTTTCAAACGATCCAGGAGTTTTCTCATACGATCGGGATAGAGAGCCCAGACCAAATGAGATATTCACTCCACCATTTATTCATCCTCCAAAAACAGATGAAAACAAATTATCTGGGGAAGGGGTTTATGTTATGATGACTGGGATAGATGGAGTTAGAGAATCTGGAATGTATGATGCAGTTAAGGATTTAGGATTACAAATATATGCACCTAGATTTACTATAGATAGTCTTCCAAGTGGAGTAAAAGAACAAGCAATAGAATTAAAACCAAGCGCAATAAGTAATAAAGATATAGTCACTCAATACGCAAGGGCAGGATGGAGTAGCGTCTGGCTTTCTCACATGACTAATACTGGATTTATAAGCCCAGAACATGACTCCAGAGATGATCCAGAAATGGAATTTAATCATAGGGGAATGAAAATGTTCGAGCTAGCTGCCTTTATGGGAGACGATGCAAGATCAGCATTAGAACAATCAATAGAAATAGCAAAAAATGTTGGAGAATATAATACAAGAATAATAAATAATTATGGAACCTTGGACGGAATTAGATATGCAGCAGAAATAGTTGTAGATTACCTTGAAGGAAAAGATCTTGCAAAACATCAACAAATACAACCAATTTTACCACTTTAAAAATTAACTTTCAAGCTTCCCCTTCAAATACTCCTCACAATCCTTCAACCTTTTAAGAGTCCCCATATCACGAAAAAATTCTTCACTCTCATATCCATATAACCTATAACCTTTTTCCAATGCTTTTGGATAAATATAATTCTCAAAATTAAATTTCTCTTTATCCATCAAACTTATTATCTTCGGTTCTATAATGCACAAACCAGCGTTAGACAACCTACCTGCCCCAGTATGATCATCATGTTTTGAAACAAACCTCACAACCTTCCCATTTTTATCAATTTTAATGAGATCAGAATCTTCAGGATGACTAGATTCATGAATAAGAATGGTCATATCAGATTTCTTCTCCTCATGAAACTCAATCATCTTTCTTAAATCAATATCACTAATATGATCTCCAGAAACATAAACGAACCTCCCATCAATATATTTAGAAGCAAACTTTATAGGCCCTCCACTATCTAGTGGATAAGGTTCATTTGAATGACTAATAGGAATATCAAACCCCTTCCCATTTCCAAAATATTCGACTATTTTATTATGTTTAAACCCATTCATCATAACAATTTCTTTTATTCTCTGTCCCTTAGCCCAATCCACTAAATGATGTAGAACCGGTTTACCAAGAATCTTAACCATCGGTTTAGGAATATCTTTTGTCAAGGGCATTAACCTCAAACCCTTACCTCCTGCATTAATAAATAGTTTCATCGAATTAGTATCTATTTTTGATTTATTATAATCAGATCCATTCAAAACAATATTTTTTACTGCCTCATAAAGATTCTTCGCTATATAATCTGGAGTAGCATCATCAAAACCATCATCTCCACCATACCCAGTTTTAAGAATTATTGTCTTGCATCCAACTCTCTCCCCAGCTAAAATATCTCCAGTCCTATCTCCAATCATATAACATTCATCAATATTCTTAATCCCTAAATCCTTTTTTGCAGCAAGAATCATTCCAGGATTAGGTTTACGGCACAAACATTCTCTAGTATATCTTGATTCATCACCATGTTTTGGATGATGAGGGCAAAAATAAGTTCTTTCAATCTCTGCTCCTTTATTTTTAAGTAGTGCATTAACATGTTTCCCAATCCCAACACATTCCTCAATAGTGCAAAGCCCACGCGCAACAACTGCCTGATTCGTAATCACAATAACCTTAAACCCATTTTTATTTAGCAATTTAATTGCTTCAGCAGATCCTTCAATTAACCTCACATCTTCTTTTTTATGAAGTAAATGTGTATTCTCAACAATCACGCCATCACGATCAAGAAAAATATACTTATCCATAATTTCTAACTTTTAAGAGTCTTTATTAATATTCTCATAAAAATAAATATATTATGCAAGCTAATCATTCAAGGCTTTTAACTTAGCCATTAACTCATCAACTATATTTTTATTACCTGCAATAAATCCCACTTTCCTTTTGCCAGGATCATAATGTTTTAACTGTAATTCATCAATAGGAAAACAGTTTCCTTTTTCATCCATCTCATAAAACTTAATTATCCCTCCAGCCTCCTCAACAAGAACCTTCCCAGCAGCATAATCCCAAACGCACTGCAATGGTTGAACAAGCGCATCAACTTTTCCAGCAGCCACAAGAGCCAAGGGTAAGGCACAAGATCCATTCATATTAGTTGTTCTAATGTCATCAGATATCTGCCCCATTAACTCAAAGTGTTTAGGATATTTACTTTTAATAACACAATCTGCACCAAAGATAACATAAGCATCTTTCAATTCAGTATCTGAAACAGAAAGTTTTTCATCCCCGCTATCTTCACTATCAACTCTTTCAACTCCTCCCAATTTATTCTTCTCTCCAATTTGCATAAACGCTCCTTTATCTTTTGCTGCGTAAAACAACGCCCCACCGTAAACCTTCGGTGCATAAATTGCCCCAGCAGAATGTTCAAGCCTATCAACATATCCAACAGAAACCGCCCACTCATAATGCCCAATTTTATGACTACTTGTTCCACAAATCTCATCGATTACATATGCCCTACATTCTTCTAATTTATCAAAACTACTCTCATTTAGAATCCGATTAGAAATTTCAGAAATAGTAGTCTCTTCCTCAGTAATAAAATAAGAATCAAAATCAGATTGCAAGATAGTTAAAATTGCTTTATTAGAGGCAATATCAGCATCTGTAACAATTGCATGCCCTTCACCTACAAAAGATTCTTTGATAACAACTTCGTCACTAGAAGTCAACAGCGAAGCCTTCCCTCCAGCTAACGCAGCATTGATACAATGATTAAGTGGAGTTTCTATTTCCATTATTTGTAATAACACTTGTTCTTTTTATATTTTTATAACTCTAAAAGGTTAGTAATAACTACAATAATCCTTAAATACAAGAAACAAAACCATGATATATGAATGGTGAGAAAAAGAAGTACCAAGCACTAATACTTGTAGCAGGGGTAGGAACCAGATTAAGACCACACACCGAAACCGTCCCCAAACCCATGGTCGAAATAGACGGCAGACCCTTTCTAGAATTCAAAATTGAAAGCCTAAAAAAACACGGAATAACTGATTTCATTTTATGTGTGGGACATTTAGGTCATATCGTAGAAGAACACTTCGGAGATGGAAAAAGATTCGGATTAAACATAAAATACTCTTACGAAAATAATGAACTTTTAGGAACCGCCGGAGCCATAAAAAATGCCGAACATCTAATAGAATCGGACTTCATCGCAACAAACGGAGATACTTTCTTAGATGTTGATGTAGAAAAACTTATAGAAACACATGAAACAAATCAATCAAAATTCACAATGGTCGTAGCTCCAGCCACTCACCCAAAAACCCAAGAACTTGTAGAAGTTAATGAAAACAAAATATCAAAACTACACAAAAGAGAAACTATAGATCATGAACAACATCTGATCACAACAAAATACCCTTTCGTAAATGGAGGACTATATGTAATGAACAAATCAATATTAGATCCAATCCCTTCAAACCAAAAAATATCATTAGAACAAGAAATTTTTCCACAACTTATAGGGACCATAAATGCTTTTGTACATCAAGGTTACATGCTAGACGTCGCAGACGAAGGTGATTGGTCAGAATTCCAAAAAGATGTTAGAGCCGGATTAATTATTCCCAGCATTTCAGGACATAAAAAAGTAGTAAGAAGCAGAGCCCCAGTCAGAATAACCTTCGGAGGCGGAGGAACAGATCTACACCCCTACGATTCAGAACATGGCGGAGTCTGCTTAAACGCAACAATCAATCGCTACGTCTACTCGACATTAAGATTAAGAGACGATAAAAAAATCAACATAAAATCAGACATAGTAAATAATTACGGAGGATTTGAAACCCTCACACAATCTTTCAAAAATATAGACGAACTTACATCTGACGAACCATTAAGAATAATCAAAGAAACAATTCTCGAAATGAATCCAAGACACGGATTTGATCTATATGTTAGAAGCGACGTACCACCAAAATCAGGATTAGGAGCCAGCGCTTCCTTATGCGTTTCAATAATCGGAGTATTAAATCATCTCAGAAAGAAAAACCGTTTAACCAAATACGAAATAGCAGAAACCGCTTTTAGAATAGAAGATGAAAGACTAGAAAATACTGGGGGAAGACAAGATCAATATGCAACAGTATTCGGAGGAATAACTTTACAGGAATATAACGGAAAAGACAACGTCAAAGTTCATAATATAGATGCAAAAAAAGATCAAATCTTAGAACTAGAAAAGAATCTTCTAATTTTATCTTCTCCAAGAAGTGTAAGTTCTTCAGGAGAAGCCCATGATAAGGGCCCTAATTTAGTTAATGAGGATGAAAGATTAAAGAGACTACACAATCTCAAGGAAATAGCAAAAGACATGGAATTCAATTTAAGACGTGGAAACCTCAAAAAGTTTGGAAAACTAATTATGGAAGGTTGGGAAAATAAAAAGAAATTCAACCCTTCATCAACCGATATGTACATAGATGCATTAGTAGAAGAAGCCTTAGCAAATGGAGCCATAGGAGTTAGATTAATAGGTGCCGGTGGTGCTGGTAACTTACTAATTTTCAGCGAACAAGACAAAGAACATAAAATCAAGGAAGTTCTATCCGAAAAAGGATTAAAATCTATAGATTTTAGTTTTGATTTTGATGGGTTAAGTATCTGGGAGGTAGATGAATGAAAGCATGGATAACTGGCGCGGGAGGCATGATGGGCCAACACCTAACAAGATTCCTATTAGAAAAAGGTTACCAAGTTCTAGCCACCTACTACAAACCAACAACAGACATAATTCAACTACCAAAAGAAGCCATAGTTGAAGAATGCGACATTAGAAACCGTGATTTAGTAAAAAAATTCCTCAACGACTTCCAACCAGACGAAATCTACCATCTAGCTGCTCAATCCTATCCCTCAGTTTCTTGGGAAAATCCTTGGTACACAATTGAAACAAACGTCCTTGGCTCCATTAACTTATTCGAAGCAGTAAAAGAATTAAAAGAATTAAGCGAATCAAGACAACAAAACACTCAAAACAATAAACCAATCTACAACCCAAAAATACTAAGCGCTTGCACGTCAGCAGAATACGGTTACGTCAGAGAAGACCAAGTACCCGTAAAAGAAACCATGCACCGTCAACCACTCCAACCTTACGGCGTCTCAAAACTAGCCCAAGAAACTCTAGGCTATCAATACCACAAAAACTTCCAATTACATATAGTAAACTTCCGAATATTCAACACAACAGGCCCTTTCAAAGCAAACGATGTCTGCGCAGATTTCACAAAACGTCTAGTAGAAATAGAAAAAGAACTAACCAACAACCAAAAAGAAAATAACAACACAGTCACAAACCAAGAATCAGTAGAAAAAAAACTACGTGTTGGAAACATAGAAACAAAAAGAGCAATCACAGATGTCAGAGACCTCATCAAAGCATTCCACATAGGGCTACAAACATGCCCCTCAGGAGAAGTCTACAATCTAAGCGGACAAGAAGTTTACAAAATCTCAGACATCATAGAAACCTTAAGAAACCTAGTAGATTTCGAATTCACAACCTACATCGATCAATCCTTAATCAGACCAACCGACGAACCAATAATCTACGGTGATTCATCTAAGTTCAAAAACCTAACTAACTGGAACCAAGAAATACCTTTAGAAAAAACCCTTAAAGATATGCTAGACTTTTGGAGAAGAGTTTTATAATATAAAAATTTGATAACAATCATGGAAGAACAAGAAGAAACAAAAAAAGAAGAAATCCAAGAAACAACACAAGATCCCAATAATCATAATAATATCGAATACCAAGAAAACAATCCAAACCATCAGTCTAATACAACCAATTCTCAAGAACCATCAACTCAAACCCCTTCAACCCAAACCCCTCCAGAAACCCCATCAACCCCCACCGCCGAACAACTCCTCCCTCCAACCAACCTCTTAGACCAAACCAACCATCCAAACAAAATCAACCAAAAGAAACCCCTATCAATCAAAAACATTCTATTCGGATGGATCGAAGACAACTACGACAAACTCTTCCTAATAATCCTTCTAGCCGCATTCATAATCCGAATCCTAGTCTACACAAAAACCCAAGACCAAGCTCTCTGGTGGGACGCCGCCGACTACATGGTCAGCGCAAAAAAATGGGGCCTCTCACTTGGAGGATTAGACCTTTGGTACTACCGTCGTGGATTCCTCTGGCCCATGATCGGAGCTTTCTTTTTCAAAATAGGCCTCGGCGAACTATCCATAAGATTCTTAGTAGCAATCCTATCCACAGGAATAGTCCTAGGAACTTATCTACTAATCAAAGAAATGTTCAACAACCGTCTAGCCCTACTAACCAGCATCCCCGTAGCCTTCTCATGGGTATTCATATTCTTCACCGGAAGACCTCTAACCAACCTCCCTGCAACATTCTTCTTCATCTTCGCCTTATTATTCTTCTGGAAATCTTACGTCAAAAACCAAGGCCATATCTATTCAATCCTCTTCGGAATCTTCTTCGCCCTCTCAGCACTAATCAGAATGCAATACTTAATGTTCAGCGTAGCTTTCTTAGCCTTAGCAATAGTAAAAGAAAAACATAAATTCCTAGTAAGCAAAAAACTCTGGATCTCAATAATAGCCTTCTTCATAATCCTAATCCCTCAATTCTATTGGCAATCAACCAAATTCGGAAACCCCATCCTAGACCTAGCAACTTACTATCTCGGAGTCGGAGGCTCACAATCCGGCGAAGTAGGTGTCCAACTAGCCAAATTCTCAGACCTCTTCGTCTACTTCAACAACATCCCCTACATTCTTGACGCCAACCAAGCCGGATACTCAACCCTATTCATCCTCACCCCATTATACGCACTATTCGTAATCGGATTCTTCCTTTTCTTCTCAGACCTGTTCCTAAATTTCAAAAAACTCTTCAAAAGCGAAAAACTACAAAAAAAATTCTTCATCCTCTTCTGGACATTATCAGCTTTCCTCTTCCTAGGCTACATCGCTCCTCACCTAGAACAAAGATACATCATGCCCATAATCCCTTTCCTATTCCTAATAACCGTCTACCCATTATACCTATCAGCCATCTACATAAAAGACAAATACAAAAACAAATTCAACGACAAATACAACCCAATAATCATCTTCATAATCCTATCCGCAATCCTAATCATCTTAATGATCCCCAACTACAATTTCGGAAACAGCCTAGTAGACTCAAAAAAAGCAGGCTACATAGAAATAAGACAAGCCGGAGAATGGATAAAAGCCAACTCAAACCCAGAAGACATCATCTTAGGAGGTTCCCTCCCCCAACTAACCTACTACTCCGAACGAACAGTCTACCCCTTCCATCTAGCATACAGAAGAGACATAGAAAAGAAAGAAGAAGCAGACCTAGACAAATTCATTTTAGAAAACCGCCCAAAATACTTCTCAATATCCGGCTACGAAGCCGAAAAAGACTGGGCCTTCGCCTACCCCCAAAAACACTCAGACCTCCTAACCCCCGTCCAAGCCTTCCCCCCAACAGAACAACCAATACTAATAATATACAGATTCGACTACTCAAACATCGAAGCCGTTGCGAGATTGGCGGATTTGGGTGGAGTTGGGATAGACAACTAACAATCACCATCCATCCCTTCAACCAACAACCCTCTATCTCACCCCCCAAACCCATACAAATAAATATGACAAACCGTAAAAAAATTAACCCTCTTCTTAAACTTAAAATGCTTATTTAACAACTTAACAATCTGATTATACGAAGTAATATGCTCATCTGGAACCTCTTTCTTCCCCACCAACCTCCTAACCTTCCTAGAAAGCAAGTTCTCCGTAGGAATCGAAACCACAATGTCAAACCCCCTATCCGAGCTTATCTTCTTAAACTCCCCAAGAATCTCATCAACCACCTCATAAGGAATATGCTCAAACACATCAAGCGCAAATATCTTATTAATCCCGACAAGCTTCCTATAATCCTCGACAAAAGTCTTATCCGGATTATTATCATACCCCAAAATATCATACCCCTCAAGTTTCCTCTCCAACCACCCCCCACCACACCCAAAATCAAATATCCTATCCCTAATCCCAAGCTTAGCCAAACAAATAGCAGTATCCACCCTCCACCTAAAATAAGTCCGAACCAACCAATTCCCACTAGTATAAGTACTATCCAACCGATTATCCTCTTTCTTATTCGCCTCTAGGCCTCTTTCACGAGTCTCCTCCCCATTCCCTTCTTCGTTATCCTTCTTAATCTCTTCTTTATCAATATTAGATTCCATTTTTATATCCTCAATTCCTTTCTCCATTTTAAATCAGTCCTCTATCTAAAAAAGCAAAACCTCCATAGCTTATATTCTTATTTACCATTACCAATATATTAAGCGGAGCTACCCATCGAAGTGGGTAGCGGAGCGTCATTACCATCATCATTTAATTCATCCTCATCTCTTTTTCCATTTTTCATATCGACTAATATTTCATGCAACTCTCTAACCTTTAAATCTTTCCTCCCCCCATTCTTATCCAACAAATAAAAAGCCCTCATCTCCTTATCCTTCCCATCATACCCATGCATCCCCTTAACAACCCTAGCATTAAAATAATTAGGATAAATCAAAACCCCACTATTAGCCATAAATATCAAATCCCCAAACCTCTTATCCGGCCAATCCAAAACCGAACCATACTCCAAAGGCAACCCCCCACGAATAACCTCCAACTCACTAACAGACCCCCAATATCTAGCCATATCCGAATCAATAAAACAATCATCACTAATAGGAACCTCAACAACCTTATCAACCTCAACCATCCCATGATCCGAAAAAATCAAATCAAACTCCATCCCCTTAAGTGACTCATCAATCTCCCTAACCGCCTCCCGAATCTCCATACTATCCGGCCCAAACTCATGCCCCAATTCATCCAACTCCCCAAAATAAAAAAAATCAACCCATTCATTCTTAGCAAAATGCCTCTTAACACTAACCTCCATCTTACTCAACTGCCTAACCGGAATCTTTCCCGTCTTAAACATCTCATATCTCCTAAGCATTCTAGGCAAGTTAAACAAAACATCAATCCCAAACCTCCCTACTTTACCTAGCTTCTCCAACCAACCAAACCAAGAAAGCCACCTCAACTTACCATTACCCTTCCTAAAAATAGAAAGAATCTCCGACCTCCCCTCAAACAAAACCTGTATACACCCCCAATGCCCAGCCGTCATCGTCAACTCCCCCCACTCATTCCTCTCAACTAACGACCTAAGATACGGCGCATACTCCAAATACTTCGGCTTAAACGCATCAATCATAATCACCTTCAACTTCTTTTTCTTGTCCATCTTAAAACATACAATTTTCACTTTAAAAGATTATATCCATTAAATCAAAATAGTTAGAAAACATATAGATATATTTAAATAAGTGACATCACTTATACAATCATGACAAATATAACTCTATCTATTGAAGAGCAAGTTTATAGCAAGATGAAGCAACATTCAGAAATCAAATGGAGTGAATTTGTAAGAAAATCAATTAAAAAAAGAATTAACGAGTTAGAAATTCTAGAAAATCATCCAAATAAGGAAGGCATTTTAACAATGCTAGCTTCCGAGGAAGTTCTAAAAAAAGACTGGGACAACAAATTGGACGAGGCATGGGACGATGTATGATCAAGGAGATATTGTACTTTTACCATTCCCTTACTCAGATTTAACCGGTAGTAAACAAAGACCTGCCTTAATCATTTCTAATGAAAAATTTAAAAAAACAAATGATAGAATCTGTTGCCTAATAACAAGAAACTCTTATCTAGGTGATGCGGAAATAAATGAAATCCATTATAATGAAAGAAAGCTACCTTTCAAGAGCTTCATTATTACTTACAGAATATTTACAGTAGATAAAAGTGTAATAAAAAGAAAACTTTGCAAA